>JAFIHK010000044.1 GCA_017848635.1 Bacteroidales bacterium
CAATCTCCAGACCCACCTTTACAAGAATCTATGAGAATGCACGAAGGAAGATAGCAAAGGCCATAGTCGAAGGCCGATCACTGGTATTTGAGAATTCGTCGGATAGAATCATGTGGAGACGTTGTTCTATTTGCGGAGCAAGTTTTTCCGGCAATCTCAAAGTGGTTAGTAATCGTGAAACGGAGGATGATAAAATCTGCCCACTTTGCAGTATGACCGATAATATAGTAGTCGCAGCGACAGTAGATCAATATCCTTATACACAGGTTGACTCAAACTTTGCACGTTGCAGCCGATTTGCTGTTTTGAACCGTGGGGAGAGGTTCCCTGTATTTATGGAGAATCGTTTTAAAGATTTGCAAAAAGATGCAGGAAAAGCCTGTGCCGAATTTATAAAGGGGAGCTTAATAAAAACAGTTGTTGCCGGGAACTTCGGTATTAAAGCTGCAGAGGAGCTATCGGATATAGGGGTTACAATGGTAATTCCGCAAGTCAGATATTCAATTATAGAACTTATTGAAAAAATAAATAACATTAAATCATGAAAATAGCAGTACCAACAAAAATGGACTCAATTGATGATCATTTTGGTCATTGTGAGTATTATACGGTTTTCGAAACAGATAATAACAGGGTAGTCATTGGCAGGGAGAGAGTAGACTCACCGCAAGGTTGCGGATGTAAAAGTGAGATAGCTTCACTTTTGGCCAAGATGGGGGTGACGGTTATGATTGCCGGTAATATGGGCAACGGTGCGCTCAGCAAACTAAATGCTTCCGGCATTGAGGTCATAAGAGGGTGTTCAGGAGGAGTAGAGGAGGCTCTTTACAGATATCTAAATGGAGATTTGTCAGATTCGGGTGCCGGATGCTCATCTCACGGAGAGGGTGGGCATACATGCTCTCACAATCATTAAGAGCTTTAAATATTTTGCATAGGAGAGACTAACTTTCTCTCTTCCGCTTGATAGAAAATAGTAGGCCGGCTGAATTTCAGCCGGCCCTCTTTGTGGAGATGGGCGGACTCGAACCGCCGTCCAAACAAGCCATCCAAAAGCTTTCTACACGCTTATCCTACCTTTGATTTTCGTCAACGGGCTGCCGATAGGCAGGCCATCCGAAGCTTATCCCCTTCGTCTTAGGGCGGATTTAAGGGTGTAACCGCCGGCAACCTGTTTGAATGATACCCCATATGCCTGTGATAACAGGTGGAAACTCAGGCGGGATACTCGTCGGTACCGGACCTAGCCGGTCCGATTAAGCGATTAAGCTTGGCTTAATTACGCAGCGAGTGCATAGTTATTGTTGCCAGTTACGGCTTGTGCCCGGGATTATAGAGCCGGCCTCACGACGCTCTGCGTGCTTACTCTCCGATCCAACCTGCTGTCAAAACCAAAACATCCCCGTGGAAAGTGAGTGCAAATGTAGAAAAAAATCAGCCTTTAAAAATATAGACCTTTAAAATACGCCAGATTCCCTCTATAAATGTAATCATTCCTAATACTACAATTGTTATGCCTGCAATTTTATTTATCATAATTAGCTGGCGCAGACGAAATTTGGTCCTGAAAAGATTTATTGAGGTACTTAGTATAAACCACCAAAGGGTACTCCCTGTAAATACACCCCAAAGGGCTGTTGTGATTTCCCATCTTTTAGAGTCGGCATTAATATCAATGCCGGTGAAGGCAAATAGGCCTAAGATGAGAAAAACAGCTCCTGGATTAGTTATTGTCATAATAAATCCAGAAATGAAATCTTCAAAGTGCCTCTTATTTTTCCCATTGCTTGAGCTGCGGATCTCTTTTACAGGATTTGTCAAATAAATTTTAAGACCTATTAATGCAACTACAAAACCTCCGAACAGAAGTACTCCGGTTTCATACTCCTCAACAAACTCCTTTATGACGGCGAGGCTCAATATGGCAAGTGACGCAAAAATGGTATCCGTCAGAGCGGCACCCATTCCCGTCAAAAGTCCTGAATTACGGCCTTTACTAAGCGTCTTTTGGACACACATTACACCCAAAGGTCCTAAAGGAATTGATGAGCCCATCCCCACAATCAGGCCCAGAATAAAGTTTTGAATCATCTGATTGAATACTATCTTTGTAGTTGAGTCACAAAAATAGTAAAATATGGCAAAAAAACAGAATATAACAGTAATAATGCTTATCCTGCTTGGAGGAATCATTTTATCACTGCCATACCTGGTTCAGCATACAGGCTTGCTGATGTTGATGGCTCTGGTTCCGCTGTTTCAGCTAACCTCGATTATTGAAAAGAGAGGGATAAAAAGGGGCTGGCTTCTCTACTATTCGATGTTTTTTCTATGGAACCTGCTCTCTACTTACTGGATATACAAAGCAACCTTTGCGGGAGCTGTCGCTGCCATATTATTGAATTCCATGCAGATGACCATTGTATACTCTGCTTCGCTATGGTTCCGAAAAAGAGCCGGTAAGGCACTTGGATACAGCTTCTTGATTGTGGCATGGCTTGCCTGGGAGCACTTTTATTACAATGCCGAAATTTCGTGGCCATGGCTGACTCTTGGGAACGGACTTGCTACAACCCATAAAAATATTCAATGGTACGAATATACCGGAGTTCTTGGTGGTTCGTTGTGGATATTGGTTACAAATATTATGATATTCGAATTTACAGGAATAGTCTCAAGAGTTGAGAGATGGGTTTCGGCAGCCGGAAAATCAATCTCAAAACCGGAGAGAGCTCCTGTCAAAAGGGGTAAAACCAAAAGAGAGTTGATTCTTTTTATTTTAACTCTTATTGTAATTCATACACCGTTTGTATATTCTCAAATAATGTATGATCGGTACAAGGAGAGAAAAAACGGTGTCGAGGTTGTCGTACTTCAGCCCAATATTGATCCCTATGCCGATAAATTCGGAGGAATGAGTCAATATGAGCAGGATATAAAGCTCCTGGAAATTGCATCCAGAGGGGTGACCAAAAATACAAAACTGATTGTTGCTCCTGAAACATTTACCTCCTATGTGGTGGAGAATATGCCTGAAAAGAATTCGACTGTTTTAATATTTCAGGATTTTCTACGGAGCTATCCGAATAGCTCTATGCTCTTTGGGGCTACCACTTATAATTTCTATACTGAGAACGGATCATCGCTGGAGCAACGCCCAAACTACACTGCCAGAAAGAGCGGAGACGGTACATGGTACGACGCTTTTAACAGTGCAATATATATGGATAGTACAGGAGTTGTGGATATTTACCATAAGTCCAAACTTGTTGTGATGGTGGAGATGCTTCCATATCCCAAATATCTGCCCTTCCTCTCATCCCTCTCTGTCAATTTGGGGGGTATAAGCGGGAGTTTAGCCAAACAGGAGGAGAGAGAGGTCTTTGAGTCGCCTCAAAACAGCGGATTGATTACCGGTGCTGCGATCTGCTACGAGTCGGTATTCGGAGATTTCTACCGTGATTATGTACTTAAGGGTGCCAATATGATGCGCATAATCACAAATGACGGATGGTGGGGTGATACTCCGGGATACCGTCAGCATCTCAGATATGCTCAGTTGAGGGCTATCGAGACACGACGTTCAATTGCAAGAAGTGCCAATACCGGAATCTCTGCCATCATCGACCAAAGGGGAGACATAGTTCAGCAGAGCAGTTGGTGGAGTGAAGCCTATTTGAGGGGAGAGCTCAACCTGAACGATAAGATCACAATATTTGTCAAATATGGAGACTATATCGGAAGGGTAGCTCAATTTGCTATTTTCCTATTTCTGGGCCTTGCCCTTTTACTAGTGATGCGAATTTACGGGAGGGTGAGGCAATAAACTCACCAATTCCTAGCGTTTCCCACTTACGATCAACAGCCTCAATAGTCTCTAAAGAGCTGACTGCGACTTCGGGCCAATCTCTTATAAGTCCCTTTTCATCTTTCACTTTGGTTGTTGCATCCAGAATCAATTTCCCGTTTTTAAATGAGGAGTCTCTTACAGGATCGCAGTTACTTCCCCAAAGCCATAGAGCGTAGTACAGATCTTTTGTATCGGCCTCTTTGTCCAGAATAATATTTATTATTGCACTGCAATCGTTCTTATCGTGAGTGAAGTTGATTGGGTTCAGATTTGTCATAGAGAGAGGTCCGTTTCCAATCTCTTCGGGGCTTTTGTTTGTAAGGTCAAGCAGTAGTTTTCCCCCGTATCCTGGCTGGGGTGCAGAGTGATCAAGCACATCCAGCGGTCCTCTGCTAAAGTGAGTGTCTCTCTGGGGAATATAATTACTATTTATCAGCCCAAATATCTGACTCCACTCTCTTATATCTATATCGGCATCGGTGACAATCATTATTTTATTGAACATCATCTGACCGGCGCCCCATAATGAGTGAGCAACCTTTATTGCCTGACCGGGATAGCTCTTCTTTATTTTTACAATGGCCAGATTGTGTCCTACACCCTCTTCCGGTATGTAGAAATCGGTCATTTCAGGAACCATTGCCAGTTTAATAGGTGAGGCAAATATCTTTTCGGTTGCAAGAGCAATATATTTATCCTCCTGCGGTGGAATGCCAACCAGTGTTGCAGGGTAAATTGCCTCTTTTCGGTGTGTAATACATGTGATATGAAATGTAGGATACATATCGGCCAGTGAATAAAAGCCGGTGTGATCGCCAAATGGTCCCTCCACAACAAAGGGTTCCTTTTTGTCCACGTAACCCTCAATTACGATGTCGCAATCGGCCGGAATCATAATGTCCTGAGTAAGACACTCTGTGAGCTGTACAGGTTTGTTTCTCAGGAATCCGGCGAGCAGATACTCATCAATTCCGTCGGGTAGGGGAGCGGTGGCAGCATAGGTATATACTGGATCGCCTCCAAGGCAAACTGCTACCGGAAATTTATCGGTTTTACTGTCGTGGAAGTGGCGGGCGCCGGTTTTATGTCTGTGCCAGTGCATTCCGGTAGTATCTTCGGTAAATACCTGCATACGGTACATTCCGACGTTTCTCATTCCGGTTGCCGGGTCATTTGTATGAACAAGAGGAAGCGTGACGAAGCGCCCGCCGTCATAAGGCCAGCATTTAAGCACCGGTAATCTTGTGATATCGGGTTTGTAAAGGACAATATCCTGGCAAGGTGCGTGTCCCTTATGCCTCTTTGGAAACCACTGGGAAGCCTCTTTTAGTACAGGCAGCATTTTAAGTTTATCCATAAGAGTAGGCCTGCCTGTCATCAGCTCCTTAAAGAGATCGTCTATAAACTCACCTACATTGTCAAGCGATTCCACACCCAGTGCAAGCGCAATCCTCTTCTCTGAACCCATCATATTTGTAAGCACAGGGAAAGCTGTCCCCGTATTCTCAAATAGAAGAGCTTTTCCACCTCCGGGCTGTTTACTGACTCTGTCTGTAATTTCGGATATTTCGTAAATTGGGTCTACAAACTCTTTGATTCTTATTAACTCCCCTCTCTTTTCAAGGGCATCCGCAAACTCTTTTAAACTTTTATACATATACTATCTGCTAGCCTCTTCGGCAAGATATATAATTGATTTATAAGATATTCCACTATGGTGCGAAAGTCCTATTTCGCAAGTTCTGCTTGTTGCATACCCCTCGCTGCAATCTTTGCTCTGCTCCCTTAGGAATCTGAGACCGTGTTTGTTCAGTTCCGGAAGCAGGAATCCTCTGTCGCCTGCAAAACCACAGCAGTTGGTGTCGTTAACAACAACCTCGGTTGCACATTTGTTTGCTATCTCAACCAAATAGTTATCTACCTCCATTTTTTTAGCACTGCAAACGGCAAACACTGCAACTCTTCTCTCAAGTTTGTTGAATTTTAGTTTATCGGAGAGAAATTTGACAGTGAATTCGGCAGGTTCATAAAGTTTTAATCTCTCTCCAAAGTTGGATTTCATGGTGTAGAGACAAGGGCTCATATCGCAAAGCACAGGGTATTTTCCATTCTGAGAGGCAGATGTCAGAGCTCTCTCAAGTTTTTGTGAAGACTCCATTCCCGCCTTTGTAAAACCTTTGCTGCTGAAAGCCATTCCACAACATAAAGAGTTAAGATTTTCAGGATATATAATTTCATATCCGGCCCTCTTTAATAGAACCTCTACAACCTCAGTGAGCTGGCCTTGTTCTGAGTACTCCTTGGATATACCCATACTTCTGGTTATACAGGATGGAAAGTAAACTACCTTCAGATTATCTGCACTTCCGGCCTTTTCGGATATTTTTTGATTTTTCCATGTTTTGGAAGAGCCCGAAGGGAAGTATTGGTGCCAAGGTGGGATAGTCCCGAACGAAATCTTGCGAACCATACCTGCAACAGCACCAAATATTTTTTTGCCGAAGATCAGACGTATAAAATGAACAGCTTTAAGTGCGAATCTTAAAAAGGCTGTTACAAAACTCATATTTGCCGCGATCTTTGCCGCGATCCTCTCCTGAAAATCGGAGTGTGCTTCATGTCTTAGCTCCTTAACAAGCTTTCCGGTATCTACCTTTACCGGACATTTTACATAGCAAAGACTGTCGGTTGCGCAGCTATCGAGAGCCATATACTGGTAGCGTTTGTACATTTCGGCGGCAAGGTGTGGTTCCTGACCTGTCTTTTTAAGCCGCTCTATCTCTCTGTATGTTGCAACCCTCTGACGAGGAGAGAGTGTGAATCCTTCGGATACGCATACACCTTCACAAAATCCGCACTCCATACACTTATCTGCAACCTCCCTGATTGCCGGAACAGGCTTAAGGTTCTTAATGTGTACCTTTTTGTCATCATTCAGAATTACTCCCGGGTTGAGAATATTCCCCGGATCGAGCAGATTTTTTATCTTTTTCATCAACTCGTAAGCCTCTTTTCCCCACTCTTTCTCAACATAGGGAGCCATATTTCTTCCTGTTCCGTGCTCAGCCTTAAGCGATCCGTCGTATACATCGACTACCAGTGAAGCGACATCGTCCATGAACTCCTCGTATCTCTTAACTTCACTCTCCACGCCAAAGTCCTGGTTGAAAACGAAGTGAAGATTGCCTTCAAGTGCGTGACCGAAAATTACAGCGTCGTCATAACCGTGCTTAATAAAAAGTTTCTGGAGAGCAAGAGTTGCCTCTGCAAGTTTAGGAACAGGGAAGCAGATATCCTCTATTATTGGAGTGTTGCCCGATTTCCTCATCCCGGCTACTGTTGGGAAGGACTCTTTACGAATCTTCCACAATATCGCCTGCTCCTTTTTGTCATATGTAAATTCATAAGGTAGCTCTACGGGGATATCAGATATACTCTGTTTGATCTGCACAAGATTTTTGTCCAGATCGGGTCTGTTTGCAGCTCTTGACTCAACAAGCAAGGCACAGGCGCTATCCCCTATTGTTTTGAGATATTCAGGAACACCTTTATAATCTTCAACAGAGCGGATGTTAGCCCTGTCCATAATCTCAACTGCCGATACCGGCATCTTTTTGAGGTTTATTACTGCGTTACAGGCATCCTCTACCGATTTGAAAATAATGAGAGCAAGAGCCTTTTCTGGGTGCTCTATAACTGTGTTATATGTGATGTCGGAGATGAAACCCAATGTCCCTTCAGAACCGATTATCAGGTGTTTAAGTATCTCAAATCCATCGTTATAGTCTGTAAGTGCATTGAGACTATACCCGGTAGTGTTTTTCATTTTGAATTTCCTTCGGATCTTCTCACTTAGCTCAATATTTGCATTCACCTCAGATGATAGTGATTCCAGACCTTCGATTATATGTGAATGGCTATTGAGAAAATCTCTCCTGCTCTGTTCGCTGGAGGTATCCAGTACAGTTCCGTCTGCAATTACTAATCGGATGTCTGAGACAGTTTTATATGAGTTTTCGGATGTTCCGCAGCACATTCCACTCGCATTATTTGCCGCAATACCACCAATCATAGCGCTGTCGATCGACGCCGGATCGGGTCCGATTTTTCTTCCGTACTTCAGGAGATATCCGTTTGCTCTGTACCCTCTGACTCCGGGCTGAAGCCTGATCTTGAGTCCGTTGTCCAGAACCTGATGTTTCTCCCAGCCGTGAGTGGCAAATACAAGAATTGAGTCGGAAATCGCCTGACCGGATAGAGAGGTTCCAGCCGCTCTGTATGTGACTGCAATGTTATATTTATGTGCTAATCTGTTTATTGTGCAAACCTCCTCTTCACTGTTGGCAAATATTACCAGCTTTGGGATAAGTCTGTAAAAAGAGGCATCGGTACCAAAAGCGAGCGTGCTGAGAGGATCGTGATATACTCTTCCCGATGGTATTGTTTTAAGGAGCTCATCGTACAGCTCTTTGTACTTTCCTGTAATCATTTGAGTAAATTATCGAGGGTTTTGTGATTTATATCTTTAGCTTCAATAGTTTTATCTCTTCCAAGCAGATATATTGCCGGAACAGATGATATATCATATTTGTCGTAAAGAGCAGCATCTCCGTCGCGGTCGTAATATATGCCTATACGAATATTCTTCTCTTTCACATATGAGATAAGAGCATTGGTATTACTTCCTGTATAAACAGCTATAGGAGTTACTCCCTTTTTAATGTAGTACTCGTATCTGTCCGAAAACTGTTTCAGCTCTTCCGCGCAGATAGGGCATGCTATATCAAAAAATATCAGAATAGTTTTTTCACTTTTAATTTTCGAGAGTCTCATCTTTTTCCCGGTAAGTGATCTCAGAGTAATATCGGTAGCCCTCTCTCCAACCTGATTAATCTGAGCCAGTCGTATACTCTTCTCTGTTTTTGCAACAAATGTGCTATCCCATAATTGAGGTTTATCCACAATATAGTCCTTTGCCATCTTTATGGAGGCTCTCTGCATCTTTGCATCTGC
>JAFIHK010000045.1 GCA_017848635.1 Bacteroidales bacterium
CTCTTTCGTGGCAGATGCTCCAGTTGGCATATGCGGATAGTTAACCCACATTAATTTTACTCCTTCCAGACCCTCATTCTCAAGCTTTTCAAAATCGGGAAGCCATTGCCTCTCTTCCGATAAAGAGTAGCTTCGCACATTTGCTCCGACTAATTTGGAAACAGATGAGTATGTAGGATAGCCGGGATCCGGAACAAGAACACTCTCACCCGGATTTACAAATGCCATGGTAATGTGCATCACACCCTCCTTTGATCCTATAAGAGGCAATATTTCGGTGAGATAATCAAGTTTTACTCCATAATATCTAATATACCAATCGGCAAATGCATGTCTGAGCTCGGGAATTCCGTTATAGCTTTGGTATCCGTGATTCTCAGGTGCCGTCGCAGCCTCCCTTAGGACAGTTAGAACATCATCCGAGGGCGGCATATCCGGACTCCCTATACCTAAGTTAATTATATCTGCACCGGCTTTTCTAAGAGAATCAACCTCTTTTAGTTTCCGTGAAAAATAGTACTCCTGAACCAACTCACTCCTGTGAGAAGGCTTAATCTTCGGATGGTTGTCTTCCATTGTTGTACTCTCCAAGTATTTGTAAGTTTACAGTAAGCGGTTTGATTGCATCGAGAGACTGTTTGTATCTCTCATAATTGTCGAAAAGAAGGTCTATATAGAAAAGGTACTCCCACTCCACTCCAACAACCGGCAAAGATTGAATCTTGGAAAGATTCATATCATAGAATGAAAGAACCGAGAGAACCTGTGATAATTTACCCGACTGGTGCGGAAGGGAGAAGCATAGAGATGCCTTATTAATCTTTCTCTTCTGTTTATTAAACAGCTCAATTACTCCTTTATTTCCGGTAATAATTTGAAAGCGTGTAAAGTTTCTTTTATTATCCTCAACCCCCTCTTTAACAATCTGCATTCTGTACATTTTTGCAGCCAGCTCCGACGCAATAGCTGCTGCATTTTCCATTTTCTCCTCCTTTATCATTTTAACACTAAGCGCAGTATCATCTGCATCAACAACCTTCACACCCCTTTTGCGCAGTTCATTCAAATATAAATGACACTGCTGGATTGCCACAGGATGTGAGTAGATCTCATTTATATCCTCAATAGTTTTACCGGGCAGAGAGATCAAATTTTGAACGACACGCAGATATTGCTCACCTATAATTGTCAATCCGCTCTCCCTTATAAATGTATAGTTCTGAAGAATACTCCCTGCAACAGAATTTTCAATCGCAACTATTCCACACTCGGCCTGTTTCTCTGCCAAAATGTTAAACAGATCAGAAAATGTATCACATGGGACAATGGAAACTGGAATTTTCCCAAAAAAATTTTTGGCGGCAATCTCATGAAATGCTCCGAATCCGCCCTGAATGGCAACGCTAACTCTTTGGTCGTTCATAAAAAAAAAGAGGCCCTCACAAAGGGCCTCCACATTATTGGTTTATGTTTATGAACACATAACGCTTCAGCCCCTTTTGTCGTAAAAGAAGTAATAAAAATAAAAGCTGAAAAGCGAATTGTGTCCTCTCATTTCGAGTGATATTATCGAATGCAAATATATAGGATTTTTTTATTGTTGATTCAAAAATGTTAAAATTTGTTGCAAATATTTTGAATCTACCTCATCGAATGAAGCTAACTCTTTGCTATCCAAATCTAAAACCGCAGTTACATTTTCATTGTTTATAACCGGAACTACTATTTCCGATCTTGAGAGAGAACTGCATGCGATATGACCGGGAAATTTATCGACATCGGGAACAATAATAACTCTTCTCTCCTTCCAGGCAGTTCCGCAAACTCCTCTGCCATAGGCAATGGATGTACAGGCAACAGGTCCCTGAAAAGGTCCTAACACCAACCTCTCTCCATCAGGATGAGTATCACTTTTACGAACGATATAGAAGCCAATCCAGAAAAAATCAAAAACCTCCCTGAGTGCAGCACAGATATTTGCCATATTGGCTATAATATCATTCTCTCCTGCACAAAGGGCCTCAATTTGCGGAATAAGAGCCTGATATCTCTGCTCCTTTGTTCCTCCCGATACTATTATAGATTCCATATTAAACAAGTATTACTCAACATATAGAATTAATCCTTTAAGATATTCACCTTCCGGGTGATAAATATTTACCGGATGATCTGCAGGCTGGGTCAATCTTCCGATAATTGAGACTCTCCTTCCCGTTTGAGCTGCAGCAGAGAAAATAGCCTGAGCAAATGAGATTTTGTCCACAGCTTGAGAACAGGAGTATGTAAATATAATTCCACCTGATGATATCTTAGAGATTGCCTGTGCATTTAACCTCTGATAAGCTCTCAAAGCTGTGCGTAACGCATCCCTGTGCTTTGCAAAAGCAGGAGGATCTACTATCATAAGATCATATGAATTTTGCTCCACACTCCTTAAAAATTCGATAGCATCGGTGCAATAGGATTTATGGAGTGAATCGGCAGAGATAAGATTTGAATCAACATTTAACTTAAGATTGCTGTCAAGCATCTCCAGCGCCTTTTTTGAGCTGTCAACAGAGTGAACAAGAGATGCTCCACCCGATAAAGCATAAAGAGAGAAACCGCCGGTGTAACAAAATAGATTCAGGACCCGCTTCCCTTTTGAATATCGCTTAACCATCTCTCTGTTTTCCCTCTGGTCCAAAAAGAATCCGGTCTTTTGTCCCACTTCCCAGTTTACGATGAAAGAGATTCCATTCTCACTCACTTCTCCATCCCCGGGTGTTCCAAAGAGGTAACCATCTGAGTGCGAATCTCGCTCCCTTCCAGGTATTGTTTGAGCACTCTTGTCATATACAGAGATTAACGAATCGCCATATAGTTTTTTTAGCGATTGGCAGATATCTGCCCTGTTTCTATACATTCCGGTTGAGTGGCACTGGATTACGGCTCTCCCGTTATAATAATCTATTATCAATCCAGGCAGATTATCCCCCTCTCCGTGTACCAGTCTGTAACAATTTGTTCTGTCCCCTGAAGTCAAACCCAAATGTTCACGCTTAGTGAAAGCAGCCTCAAGTGATTTGAACCAAAAATCGCTTTTAAGAGCACTTCTGTCAAAAGACAAGACCCTCACAACGATTGTTGCATTTTGATAGTGCCCACACCCTACATAATCCCCATCAG
>JAFIHK010000046.1 GCA_017848635.1 Bacteroidales bacterium
ACGGCAAGACTCGTAAACCGACCGCCGAAATCCTCAAGGATATTGATGTTCTTGTATGTGATATTCAGGATAACGGAAGTCGTTCAGACACATATATCAGCACAATGGGGCTAGCGATGGAGGCTGCTGCCGAGAACAACATTGAATTTATGGTTCGGGACAGACCAAATCCTCTTGGAGCTAAGATTGAGGGGAATCTGGTCGAAGAGGGAGTTATCTAATGTGTATGTCAATACAAGATATCGGATAGATATGGAATGACTTGTGGGGAGCTTGCCCGCTTTATGAATGAAGAGGGGATAACTGCTAAAAAGTGCAAGCTTACGGTAATTAAAATGGAGGGCTACAAAAAGGATATGACATATGAACAGACAGGTCTTCAGTGGATTCCGCCATCACCACACGTTCCGCATCCATACAGCTCTCAGTTTTATGCCATGACCGGAATATTGGGTGAGCTTTACTATGTATCGATAGGGGTAGGTTATACAACTCCTTTTCAGGTAATAGCAGCCGAATGGATAGATGCTGAAGGTTTTGCGTCCAAATTGAATGCTCTTAAGATACCCGGGGTGATTTTCCGCCCGATACATATTAAACCCTTCTACTCGACAAGTGCAAATGTGCAGATACACGGAGTGCAGATACATATTACCGATTACAAGGTGATTCCGCTCACCGACATTCAGTTTTATGCAATGCAGGTGCTCTATGAGATGTATCCCGAAAAGGCTATCTTCAATAATGCAGATTCAAAGAGATTCAGAATGTTCGACCAGGTTTGCGGATCCGATCAGATCAGGATTAAATTCTCACAGAGATACAGGTTTGAAGATATCAAAGATTATTGGTATAAGGATGTCAACAGCTTCAGAGAGAGAAGTAAACGCTACTACCTCTACAGGTAATTAGTTGATATATAAAGAGAGAGACCGGATATAACACAATATATCCGGTCTCTTTTTTTTTAGCTTTAGCTATTTAAGTGATTCTAAAAGAGCCTTTTCAATTTTCCCGGTACTCTTAGACGGAATCTCGGTAACTCTCTCAATTTCGGTTCCCTCCTGGTATTTATAGATACTTTTGAGAGATGTCATCATGATCCAAACCTTTTGGCTCCCATTATCCTCAAGCAATCTTACAGTTATAACACCCTTGGTTGAGGTTGGATTTAGCTCCTTGGCCGAAATAGTCCTGAAGTTCCCAATTACAACTGCGGCTCCGGGATTGATAAGCTTTCCTGATGCATCCTCTCTGGAGATTCTCTCATTTAATTCGAACTCTTCAGTCATTATTACACCTGTTTCCGGAGAGAGTATCTTGAATTTGGTAATCCCCTCTTTCTCAAGGACAGATGTAACTCTTGAGAAGATTTCACTCTTTGAAAGGGTAGAGTTTGCAATAACCGGCCCCTCCTGATAGTTTCCCTTTAGGTAGTATGACTGCATCACCTTACAAGAGGAGAGTGTCAGCAGAGAGATTAATGTAATTGCTAAAATTTTTCTCATTTAACTATTTTTTAAAACCAATTCGGAATCTTTCGGCTGCCTCGCTAAGTACGGATCTCGGAACGGCAATGTTAAGCCTCATAAACCCGTTACCCTCCTTTCCGAATGCCTCCCCATCGTTAAGCCCCAGTTTTGAAACCTTAACCAAACGTTCCCACACCTCCTGGTGAGTATATCCGGTAGCCCTGAAGTCCATCCACAAAAGAAATGAAGCTTCGGGTTTTCTGAACTTAATATATGGCAATTCACTGCAGAAAATATCATATAGATAGTCAATGTTCCCCTCCAGATAAGGAATCAGCTCGTTCAACCAGTTCTCCCCGTATCTATACGCCGCCTCCATTGTTATATGGCCGAATAGATTACCCGATTCGATTCTCATAGTATGGAGCTCCTTATTGAATGCGGCAAGAAGCTTGGGAGAGGAGGTAAGAATAACTGAATTCATCATGCCGGCAATATTAAATGTCTTACTCGGGGCCATCGCCGTTAAGGTGTGTGCAGATATCGACTCAGATACCGAAGCTGTCGGAATATGGATATTTCCATAAAGTGCAAGATCGGAGTGTATTTCATCGGAGATAATCGTCACACCATACTTGACACAAAGATCACCCATCTGAGTAAGCTCATCTCTGCTCCAAACCCTTCCGATAGGATTGTGTGGAGAGCATAGAATAAAGAGTTTGACTCCACTCTTTAGCTTGTTCTCAAAGTCTTCGAAATCAATTGTATAGTAACCGTTATTGTTTATTAGTGTATTGAAAACGAGACTCCTGCCCGTATCTTTAACAGCGGCATGAAATGGAGGGTAAACCGGTGTCTGGATAAGAACCTTATCTCCCTTTTCGGTAAATACTCTGACTGCTAAGGGGAGAGTAGCAACTATTCCCGGACTGGATGTAATCCACTCGGGTTTTATATCCCATGAGTGCCTTTTTTTTACCCATTTAACGAATAACTCTATTGAACTCTCGGGGCGGTAACTATATCCGAATACTCCTATATCACAAAGTTTACGGGCAGCTTCCACCACCTCAGGAGGCGATTTGAAATCCATATCTGCCACCCACATAGGCAGCAGATCCTCTGTGCCGAAAAGCTCTCTTCGCTTATCGTATTTTACCGAGAAGCTGCCCGACCGGTCGTTTATTGTGTCAAAATCGTACACTTCGCAATATGTTTATTTCAGTTTTACTGCGGTACCAGCGGCGGTAACCATTAACATCGAGCTGCCGACAGTCTCGTAGTCCAGGTCAATTCCAATAACTGCATTTGCACCCATTGCCGAAGCCTGCATGCTCATTTCGCGGATAGCCTCCTCCTTTGCCTCCTTAAGAACTCTCTCATAGGAGCCTGAGCGGCCACCCACTATATCTGTAATGCCGGCGAAGAAATCTTTTATGATATTGGCCCCTATTATTGTTTCGCCTGAAACTAGCCCGTAATATATCTCTATCTCTCTGTTCTGGATAGTTGAAGTTGTTGTAAGTAGCATAATTTTAATATTTTATTATTTACCGGAATAAAGTTTTACAATGTTTAAAATTACCTCGGAAGCCTTCTCCATACTCTTTACCGGAACATATTCGAGTTTACCGTGGAAATTGTGTCCACCGGCAAAAATATTTGGACAAGGGAGGCCCATAAATGATAGTCTGGCACCATCGGTACCACCTCTGATTGGTTTAATGAGAGGGGTAATTCCGGCCATCTCCATTGCTTTAATAGCCTTCTCGACTACATGGTAATGAGGCTCAACCTCTTTTCGCATATTGTAATACTGGTCCTTCATCTCCAAACGGAGAGTCCCTGTTCCGTATTTCTTGTTCATAAAGGTGATGCACTCTTCGAGCAGACACTTCTTATCTTCGAAGCGCTTCATATCGTGATCCCTGATTATATACTGAATCATAGCCTGCTCAACAGTTCCATCCAATCTTACAACGTGGAAGAATCCCTCATAGCCCGAAGTAAATTCTGGGCGTTGGTCAACTGGAAGCAGAGAGTTGAGTTCTGCTGCAAGGATAATAGCATTGACCATTTTGTTCTTTGCATACCCAGGGTGAATGTTTCTTCCCTGAATATAGATTTTTGCACCGGCAGCATTAAAGTTCTCATATTCAAGCTCACCAATCTGCCCGCCATCAAGTGTATAGGCGTATTGAGCTCCGAATCGCTTAACATCGAATTTATCTACTCCCCGGCCAATCTCTTCATCGGGAGTAAAACCAATCTTGATCTCACCGTGAGGGAACTCAGGATGATTCATCAGATACTCTGCTGCAGACATAATCTCGGCAACACCAGCCTTATCATCTGCTCCGAGCAGAGTAGTACCGTCGGTTGTTATAATTGTATCGCCCTTATAATTTAGGAGCTCAGGGAACTCTTCAGTAGTAAGAATCACTCCTCTCTCACTGTTTACAACTATATCGCTGCCGTCGTAATTATCAAAGAATTTTGGTTTTATTCCGGCTCCGGAAGCATCAGGGGCTGTATCGACGTGAGCGATGAACCCGATTGTTGGCACAGTGGCACCATCCTGTCCAAGGTTTGAAGGTATAGTTGCCATAAGGTAACCGAACTCATCGACAGAGGCATCTTTAACTCCCATCGCTTTTAACTCTTGCGCAAGCATATTAAGCAGATTATACTGCTTATTTGTACTCGGTTGAGTATCCGAATCGGGATCCGATGCAGTGTCAACCGATATATATCTCAAAAATTTATCTTTAACGCTCTCCATAATTTTACTATTTACTCTCTTTTACTCTCATACTCTCCCAAGCCAGGTAGACTATTAATATAATATACATCGCTACTGCCAGGAACTGTGCTGCCGAGCTCTCCATCCACTCAACGCTTAGCAGATTAATTCCTCCGAACCGCATCATAGCGCTAACAACTCCCATCAATGCACCACCTGCAATAAAGCCCGATGCAATGAGTGTCCCCCTCTCTTTTCTTTGGTTATTCACCTCTTCGTTTTTACTTCTTGTTGATACGAACCATGCGATTGCTCCACCAACAACGAGCGGAAGGTTCAGTTCTAGAGGAATGAACATTCCAAGAGAGAATGCAAGTGCAGGAATTCCAAAGAAAGTAAGAGTTACGGCGATTATTGCCCCAATACCATAAAGAATCCAGGGAGCACCTCCTCCGGACATTAACGGTTCGATAACAGCAGCCATTGCATTAGCCTGAGGTGCTACAAGTGCATGTTCTCCTGTAAAGCCGTAAGTCTTATTCAAAATCATCATCACACCACCTACTGTAGCAGCTGCAACAAGGGTTCCCAAAAACTTCCACTGTTGCTGTTTTGCAGGTGTTGATCCTAACCAGTAACCAATTTTAAGGTCGGTTATAAATGCTCCGGACACAGAGAGTGCCGTGCAGACAACGCCTCCGATAACGAGTGCCGCGGTCATACCGGCAGTCCCCTTAAGACCCGCTGCAACCATGATGAGAGATGCAAGGATAAGTGTCATAAGAGTCATTCCGCTTACGGGGTTTGTTCCCACAATTGCAATTGCATTAGCTGCAACAGTTGTAAAGAGGAATGCTATTACAGCAACTACCAGCAGCGCGATGATCGCATGATATAGATTGTGAACCACTCCGAACTGGAAGAATATAAATGTAGCAGCAAGTGCAACGAGAATGCCTACTGCAATTATCTTCATTGGGATATCTCGCTGAGTCCTCTTGACATCTTTTCCAGAGGCGTTACCCCCCTTAAGTTCTTTTACTGCAAGACCAAATGCCGATTTTATAATTCCCGACGACTTGATGATTCCGATAACCCCAGCGGTTGCGATACCGCCGATACCGATATGTCTGGCGTAGGTTCTGAATATCTCTTCAGGAGACATACTCCCTACAGTTGCGGTGAGCCCTGCATTCATAAGATCGAGTACATCAGGGCCAAACACGAGGTTCATCAGAGGAATGATAACAAACCAAACCAGCATAGAACCCATAGCAATGATCAGAGAGTATTTAAGACCGATTATATAGCCAAGACCAAGAACAGCAGAACCTGTGTTGATTTTAAATATTAGTTTTGCCTTATCGGCAATAACCTCTCCGAACGGAAGAACTTTCGATGTGAAAACCTCAGACCACCAGCCGAATGTAGATACGATGAAATCGTACAAACCTCCGATGAGTCCGCTGATTACCAGAATTTTCGCTCCGCTGCCACCTGTCTCGCCGCTTACCAGAACCTGAGTTGTAGCTGTAGCTTCAGGGAATGGAAATTTACCGTGCTGGTCCGAAACAAAATATTTGCGGAAAGGAATAAGAAAAAGAATACCTAAAACACCACCCAGAAGAGAACTGAAAAATACCTTTGCAAAATCGACAGTCAGTTCCGGATATTTGGCCTGCAGTATGTATAGCGCAGGCAGTGTAAATATTGCTCCGGCAACAATAGCTCCGGAGTTGGCACCTATTGATTGAATAATTACATTTTCTCCAAGTGAATTTTTTCTCTTTAATGCCCCCGAGAGTCCCACGGCAATGATTGCAATTGGGATAGCCGCCTCGAAAACCTGTCCCACTTTAAGTCCAAGATATGCAGCAGCGGCAGAGAAGATTATCGTCATTACAACCCCTACAGAGACAGACCATAAATTAACTTCGGGATAATTTTTTGAGGGGGACATAATAGGTTCATATACCTCACCCTCTTTAAGTTCACGGTATGCATTTTCGGGCAGACCTTTAGGTTTAGTTTTAAGTTCTTCCATATTTTTTTATTTAATTTTCAAATATAGGCAAATTAATGATTATTTCTTTTATCTTTGCCCCCGCTATGAGAGTTATATGTCATCATTTCATGCTTAACCGCAAGCACAGACACGTCCGACGATGTGCCTGATTGGCATTCTCTATGTCGATGACAATCAAAATATTAGCGTGGGCGTTCGCCTGCACCGTAATCAATTTATTATAACATATTATACTGTTTAATTCAAAATGAATATAAACATTTATGTGGCTAACGAAAGCCATGTCAAATACGCAGAGAGAATCTGCGAATTGGTGTATATATCTGCCCAGGAGAGAGGTACAGGGATTGCCGAAAGGACTCCCGAATATGTAGCCGACAAAATGAGAGCAGGGAAGGCAGTTATTGCGCTTGAGGGCGACAAGTTTGCCGGATTCTCCTATATAGAAACCTGGGGTCACAGTAAGTTTGTAGCCAACTCCGGACTAATTGTTGCGCACGAGTATCGAAAAACAGGACTTGCCAGAAGAATAAAATCCAAAATATTCAACCTGTCCAGAAAGCTTTATCCCGATGCTAAGATATTCAGTATCACAACAGGTCTTGCTGTGATGAAGCTTAACTATGAACTTGGATTCAGACCTGTTCCGTTCTCTGAGCTTACCGATGATCCTGAGTTCTGGAAAGGTTGTCAGGGGTGCAGAAACTTCGACATACTACAGCGTAACAATCACAAGATGTGTTTGTGTACAGGACTGCTTTACGATCCTAAATACAAAGCCAGAAGACCTGCGGGGACAAATCCCGTAATCTCAACCTTCGGTACAGTGAGCAAGCTGCTCATAGAAACTCCAATAAACAAACTTAATTCACTCATATCTAAAAAATCTAACAAATGAAAAAAGTAGTTCTAGCATTCAGCGGAGGTTTGGATACCTCATTTTGCGTTCCATATCTGAAAAATGAGAAAGGCCTTGAAGTTCATACTGTTATGGTAAATACAGGTGGCTTTACAAAGGATGAGGAGGAGAGAATTAAGGAGCGAGCACTCTCTCTCGGAGCGGCAACTCACACAAATGTAGATGCTGTTGAAGAGTACTACGCAAAAGGTATTAAATACCTTATATTCGGGAATATATTGAAAAATTCCACATATCCGCTCTCTGTAAGTTCTGAGCGTATTTTCCAGGCTCTTTCGGTTCTGGAACACGTAAATAAGCTCGGAGCCGAGTATGTGGCTCACGGAAGTACCGGAGCAGGTAACGATCAGGTTCGTTTTGACCTGGTATTTGAAGTGCTGGCGCCACAAGTGCAGATAATTGCTCCAATCAGAGAGCTTGGGCTTTCAAGAAAGGAGGAGATAGATTATCTCAACAGCAAAGGTTTCAGTTTTTCGTGGGAGAAGGCAAAATATTCGATTAATCAGGGAATCTGGGGTACCAGCGTTGGTGGAGTAGAGACTCTTAAATCTTCGGGAGTATTACCGGAAGAGGCATATCCTTCACAGGTTACAAAAACCGGATCAGAGAGGGTCAAGATCGGTTTTGAGGCAGGAGAGCCTGTTTCAATCAACGGTAAAAAGTGCACACCTGTAGAGGCTATCAGGGAGCTTGCAAAAATTGCAAACCCATATGGAGTAGGGAGGGATATTCACGTGGGTGACACAATTATAGGAATTAAGGGACGTGTAGGATTTGAGGCAGCAGCTCCTCTGATTATCATAAAGGCTCACCACCTTCTTGAAAAACATGTCTTAACAAAGAGCCAGCTATATTGGAAAGAGCAGCTGGCAAACTGGTACGGTCAGTTGATGCATGAAGCTCAATATCTCGATCCGGTTATGAGAAATATTGAAGCCTTCCTTGAGGATACACAAAAACCTGTTTGCGGTGAGGTTGAGGTGGAACTTCGTCCTTACAGCTTCTCAGTTCTTGCCTGCAGCAGCGAATTTGACCTGATGAGCTCAAAATTCGGTGAATATGGTGAGGCTAATAAATCATTCACAGGACAGGATGTAATTGGATTTACAAAAGTACTGGCTAACCCTTTGAAAATTTACTACTCAATTCACAATAAAAAATAATGATAAAGGTTTCGATAGCAGGAGGAACCGGCTATACAGCCGGGGAACTTCTGAGAATTCTTCTTAATCACCCTGAAGTAGAGATAATTGCTGTAACCAGCACCACTACTGCGGGAGAACCCGTATCTGCCGTTCACAGGGAGTTACTTGGAGAGACCGATATCCGTTTTTGCGAATCTCCGGGTGAGCCCGATGTTCTCTTTTTATGCCTCGGACACGGAGTGTCAAAAGAGTACCTTGCCACTCACAAACTTCCAGAACACTGTAAGATAATTGATCTTGGAAACGACTTCAGACTCGGCGACAAATTTAACGGAAACAGCTTCGTATACGGACTTTGCGAACTCAACAAAGAGCAGATAAAGAGCTCCGGGTATATTGCTAACCCGGGTTGTTTTGCAACCTCAATTCTTCTGGGGCTAATGCCACTTGTTAAGACCGGAATGGTATACGACGATATCCACATTACTGCTATTACGGGCTCTACAGGAGCCGGAAAAAAACCGTCCGAGACCGGCCATTTCAGTTATAGAGATAACAACCTCTCGATTTACAAACTCTTCTCTCACCAGCATCTTGGAGAGATCCGCCGTACCCTAGAACCGTTAAGCAGCGACAAGTTGCCGGCTATAAACTTTGTACCATTCAGAGGTGACTTTACAAGAGGAATCTTTGCGAGTATTTATACTAAAGCAGCCGAAGGTGTAGATATAGAGGATCTTATAGCATTCTACAGAGATTTCTATAAGGATTCACCGTTTGTATTTGTTTCGGATAGCGAAGTGAGCCTCAAAGAGGTGGTAAATACAAACAAGTGTTATATAAATATAGTACATAAGAACGGGCAGATACATATCTCATCGATAATCGACAACCTTATAAAAGGAGCTAGCGGTCAGGCGGTACAAAATATGAACCTGATGTTTGGGTTAAAAGAGGATATGGCCCTTAGATTAAAAGCAAGTGCTTTTTAATTAATTTAAAATGAAGACATTCGAAGTATATAAACTTGCACCTATCGAACCTGTGAAGGCTTCGGGGTGTAAAATTTGGGATAAAAACGGAACAGAGTACCTCGATCTTTACGGAGGGCACGCTGTAATCTCTATAGGGCACGCACATCCTCACTATGTGGAGATGATATCTGCCCAACTAAACAAAATAGGTTTCTACTCAAATGCAGTTGAAAACTCGCTGCAGGAGGAGCTTGCTCAAAAGCTTGGTGAGCTCTCGGGATACCCCGATTATTCGCTCTTTTTGTGTAACTCCGGAGCAGAGGCTAATGAAAATGCAATAAAACTTGCATCATTTCACACCGGTAAAAAGAGGGTTCTTGCATTTCGTGAGGCTTTCCATGGCAGAACATCAGGAGCAGTAGCAGCTACGGATAATCCTAAGATACAGGCACCATTCAACGAAACGGCAAACATAACTTTCATACCGCTCAACGATATTAAAGCAGCCGAAAAAGAGCTCTCTACCGGAGAGTATGCAGCTGTTATTGTTGAGGGAATACAGGGAGTAGCTGGAATCTATGAACCGGAAAAGGAGTTCCTGGTTGAGTTGAGATCGCTATGTGATAAGTTAAAAGTTGTTCTTATTCTCGATGAGGTTCAATCCGGTTATGGTAGAACAGGTAAGTTCTTTGCTCATCAGTATTCAGGGATTAGAGCAGATATTATTACTACCGCAAAGGGTATGGGTAATGGTTTCCCTATAGGAGGAGTCTTAATCTCTCCAATGTTCAAGGCGGTCTATGGTATGTTGGGCACAACATTCGGAGGAAATCACCTCGCCTGTGCTGCTGCAATAGCTGTTCTTGACGTAATTAAGAACGAGTCACTTCTTGAGAATACAACCTCGGTAGGAGAGCATCTCTTTGCCGGACTTAAAGGTAGTAAAGCCATTAAGGAGCTGAGAGGGAGAGGACTGATGATCGGCATCGAGCTAAACGATAAATATCTCACCATTAGGGATAGACTAATGATGGATGAGAAAATTTTTACCGGAACTGCAAAGTACAATATTTTGAGACTTTTACCCCCTTTGTGCCTTACAAAAGCTGAGGCAGATATATTTATCAAAGCATTCGAAAGACAAATTGAAATTATTGACAATGAATAAGTTTACTTGTGTTCAGGATATAGGCCCTTTGGATATTGCACTTGCAAATGCAATGGATGTGAAGGTAAATCCCTACAGGGATCAGGATCTGGGGAAAAATAAGACACTTCTCATGATCTTTTTCAACTCAAGCCTGAGAACCAGGTTGAGTACCCAAAAAGCTGCGATGAATCTGGGAATGAATGTTATTGTTCTCGATGTTAATCAAGGTGCATGGAAGCTTGAAACAGAGAGGGGTGTGATAATGGATGGGGACAAGCCGGAGCATATTCTGGAGGCAATTCCCGTGATGGCCTCATACTGTGATATTATAGGTGTCCGCTCTTTCGCAAGGTTTGAAAGTAAGGAGGCAGATTATAATGAGGTTATAATCAATCAGTTTATTCAATATTCAGGTAAGCCTGTGTTCAGTATGGAGGCGGCGACCCGTCACCCTTTGCAGAGTTTTGCCGATTTAATTACAATTGAGGAGTATAAAAGGGTCGCCCGTCCTAAGGTGGTTCTGACCTGGGCGCCGCATCCGATGGCACTGCCTCAGGCTGTACCAAACTCTTTTGCAGAGTGGATGAATGAGACCGACTATGAATTTGTTATTACACATCCGGAGGGGTATGAGCTGGCTCCGCAGTTTTCGGGAAAGGCAAAAATAGAGTATGACTGGAGAAAAGCCTACGAGGGTGCCGACTTCATTTATGCAAAAAACTGGAGTGCGTACAATGATCCTAATTATGGCAAAATTTTAAGCAAGGATCGTTCCTGGATGGTTGATTCTGACAAAATGAAGCTGACAAATGATGCCTTCTTTATGCACTGTCTTCCTGTACGTCGGAATATGATAGTATCCGATGAGGTAATTGAGAGTAAAAACTCGATAGTAATCCCGGAAGCAGCCAATAGGGTCGTATCTGCACAGACAGTTATCCGCGAAATGCTGAAATCTCTCTGATTTTTGCAATATTTACATATTAAATTCAATTGAAATGAAAGAGCTTACTGTTGTAAAAATCGGAGGTAATATTGTTGATAAAGAGGATGCTCTAGATATCTTTCTAAAGGATTTCAACAAGATGAAGGGGCCCAAGATTCTGATTCACGGCGGCGGCGTACTTGCCAGTGAAATCTCGAAGAAACTCGGAATAGTTCCCAATATGATCAACGGCCGCCGCGTCACCGACCACGAGACACTCAAAATTGTATCAATGGTTTATGCAGGCTGGATAAATAAAAGTATCGTAGCCGGTCTCCAAAAAATAGGATGCAATGCAATAGGCCTCTCAGGAGCAGACGGCGATTCGGTTCCTGCAACAAAGAGAGCCCCGGAGCCAATAGACTTCGGATACGTAGGCGATGTGAACCCTGCAAATATAAACTCATCATTTCTCGAGAGTATTCTTGCACGTGGAATCTGCCCTGTGTTCTGCGCTATTACACACGACCGTAACGGATCACTTCTTAACACCAATGCCGATACAATGGCATCTTCGGTTGCAATTGCAATGTCGAGAGACTACAATGTTAAACTAATCTACTGCTTTGAAAAGGATGGTGTTCTTTTCAATCAGGAGGATCCGGAATCTATAGTTCCGCTAATCACTCGCTCCAACTATGAGAAACTTAAAGAGGAGGGAGTTGTAAGCGGAGGAATGATCCCTAAACTGGATAATGCATTCCAGGCAATAGAGTCAGGGGTCTCCGAAGTTACAATCAAACACGCCAGGAACCTTGGTAACGGCAAGGGAACAATCATTAGATAACAAACTCATATGGAAGCTATAGTGGAAGCCGGAAGAGATGCGGTAAACCTGTTGAGAGAACTTGTCAGAATCCCCTCAATTTCGAAAGAGGAGGCAGCAAGGTCCGAGTATATATCTGCATACCTAAATAGCAGAGGAGTCGCTCATAAAAGACTTGCAAACAATATTATAGCCTATTCTCAGAACTACAATCCGGAACTTCCGGTACTTATGCTTAACTCTCATATAGACACTGTTAAGCCTGTAACAAGCTACACTTTTAATCCTTTCAATCCTCCGCATTCGGATACCCACATATATGGTCTGGGCAGTAACGATGCAGGAGGGTCTCTTGTTTCGCTTATTCACACCTTTATACATCTGCACAGGAGAGAGCTGGGATTCAACCTCATGCTTGCCCTCTCCTGCGAAGAGGAGATCTCCGGCCCCAACGGAATGGATCTCATTGTAGCAAATTACAAGGATGTAGATATGGCAATAATTGGAGAGCCAACCGGGATGAGAGCGGCAATTGCCGAGAGAGGCCTGCTTGTATTGGACGGGACTGCACACGGTAAGAGCGGTCACGCTGCGCGTAATGAGGGGATTAACTCGCTTTATATTGCAATCGACGATATAAATATATTGAGAAATTACAGATTCGGGAAGATCTCTCCGAGAATGGGAGAGGTTAAACTTACGGTTACGCAGATAGAGGCCGGATCACAGCATAATGTTATTCCCGAAACTTGTCGCTTTGTTGTCGATATCAGGCCCACCGAGCAATATACGAACAGCGAGATACTCGATCTGCTGCAGAGTGAGGTTAAGAGTGAGCTGAAAGCACGATCGCTGACGAATAAAAGTTCTGCAACACCATTGGATTCTCCGCTTATCAGATGTGCAGAGAGGCTTGGCATAGAACAGTACACTTCACCGACCACCTCCGATTGGATGCGGATTCCGTTTGCCGGCTTAAAGATGGGGCCGGGCGACTCATCCCGCTCACACAGGGCCGATGAGTACATTCTTGTGGAGGAGGTTACAGAAGGGGTAAAAAAATATATTGAATTCATAGAAAATATTTAAGTATGAGCACATTATGGAGCAAAGGCAAGAGTGCCGATAAAATGGTTGAGGAGTTCACAGTGGGTAATGACAGGATTTTCGATCTTCGTCTTGCAGCCTGCGATATAAAAGGATCTATGGCTCATATAAAGATGCTGAGTTCGATTAATCTGCTTGAACCTGCCGAGGAGAAGACTCTATCTGCAGAGCTGGAAAAGCTTCTCGGAGAGGTTGAGGCGGGCAATTTCCGCCTCGCTGACGATGTAGAGGATATTCACTCCCAGGTTGAGTTTATATTGACCGAGAGAGTTGGAGAGATCGGTAAAAAGATACATTCGGGCCGCTCAAGGAACGACCAGGTTCTAACCGACATAAAGCTATATCTGCGCGAAGAGAGTGAAAAATTCAGGGATGAGGTATATACTCTTTTTACCTTGCTTCAGGAGTTGAGCGAAAAGTATAAGGGAGTTCTTCTGCCGGGTTACACACACGGGCAGATAGCTATGCCCTCATCGTTCGGTTTATGGTTCGGAGCCTATGCCGAGACGCTTGTCGATGATATGGCTGCAATCTATTACGCGTGGCTAGTTGTGAATCAGAACCCGCTGGGGTCGGCAGCAGGCTATGGAAGCTCCTTCCCCCTGGATAGAGAGATGACTACAAAATTGTTGGGATTCAGAGAGATGAACTATAACTCTGTTGCTGCACAGATGAGTCGTGGAAAGTCGGAAAAAGCGATTGCCTCTGCACTTGCTTCGGTTGCATCCACACTGAACAAACTATCTGCCGACTGTTGCATGTATATGACTCCAAACTTCGGATTCATCTCTTTCCCCGATGAACTCACAACAGGAAGCAGCATTATGCCTCACAAAAAGAATCCCGATGTGTGGGAACTATTGAGAGCATCTGCAAACAGAGTGGAGAGCGTACCTAACGAAATTGCTCTTCTAACTACAAATCTGCCTCACGGATACCACCGCGACTTCCAGCTTCTGAAAGAGATTCTATTCCCAGCAATCGATAAAATGCACAAGATGCTCGAGATGGCTCACTATATGCTCTCAAATATAAGAGTAAACGAAAATATTCTTGACAGCTCCCTTTACGACTATCTTTTCACTGTAGAGGAGGTAAACAGAAGAGTACTCTCGGGCGTGCCGTTCAGAGATGCATATCGTCAGGTGGGAATTGAGGTGCAGAACGGGCTCTTCCGTGCAGATAGAAGAGTTGAGCATACCCATAAAGGAAGTATCGGGAACCTTTCGACTCCCGATATCAAATCCAAAATGGATAATATTTTAAAAATGTTTACCAGCCAAAGCTGAACTCATATTTGCCGAACAGAAGCCAGGCAACAAGCAGAGTAAATAATACATTAAATAGTTGTGCGATAAGGAAAGTAGCAATGAATTTGTTATTTTCTTTTTTAAATATGTGTCTGAAATCGGTCTCAAGTCCAATCGATACGAAAGCAACAGAGAAGAGAGTCTCTCTTAACCCCTTTGCGGCATCTTTTACGCCCTTAACTGTTTCAGGTTCAAGAAGAAAACTGAAAACCAACGAAGCGGCAATAAATCCGAGTACAAACTTAGGGAATCTCTCCCACAGAAGAGCAGGTGATGGTTTGATATCCTTATTTGTGCCCTTGTACGACCAGTAGAGGGATATAATAAATGCGGCAACACCAAGCAGAACATTTTGTGATGATTTAATAATCACACTTTGTGACTCTGCAATCGGACCAAGGAATTTTCCGGCTGCAACTACAGCTCCGGTTGTGTCAATAGTTCCTCCCAGCCAGGCACCGGCAACCTCCTGCGATAACCCTAAGAGTTTTGCAAGATAAGGCATCAGATACATCATTGGAACGGCTACTACAAGAACCAGAGAGACCACGAAAGATAATTTTTTGCTGTCACCCTTAATCGCACCGCTTGTGGCAATAGCAGCAGAAACACCGCAGATAGAAACCGCACTTGAGAGTAAGGCGCCCATCTCCCTGTCAACCCCAAGTTTCTTGGATAGCCAGAACGAGAAGTACCATACGGCCAATACAACAACTACTGCCTGAATCATTCCGAAAGAACCTGCTTTCATTATCTCTCTGAATATAATTGAGGTTCCTAGTATTACCAAGCCTGCCTTAATGTAAAATTCACTTCTGGCAGCAGGTTCAAGCCATTTTGGTAGACCAAAAAAGTTTCTTATAATCAATCCGAAAGCAACTGAGAAGAAGACTGCTTCAAATCCGGTAGTTTTTATAAAACTGAGTCCAGTAACATATTGTGCCAGGAATGAGAGACCATATATAAAGAGGAACGAAACCGGAAACCATTTCATCTTTACATCCAGAATCCATAGCCCGATAGCGCTGAGGATACCTACAAACAAGAATTTGGTTACCTCAAACGGAACCTTGGCAAACCAATCAGGATACCCCTCGGGAAATTGATATTTTACTTTTCCGAGAGTCGGAACAAATATTACCAGAGCAACAAGTACTGCACCTATAATAGTTGCAATCCAGTCCTCTGTTTTAAATTGCTTTAGAAAGCTATTTTTCATATTATTCAGGTTTAATTATTAAATAGTAAATTTTATAATCGCAAATATATATTTTATTTGATAAATAGTAAAAGGTTTTACTAATAATTGAGATTTTTCTGGATTTGTAGAAAAATTTTTGAAATAAATTTGCGAATTAAAAAAATGTCGCTACCTTTGCAGCCCGTTTGAGAAATAACGGTCAGTTCTTTGAAGTTTTGAGAGAGATAATAGAGGTAAAAAAAATAGAGATAGTTAAATTAAAATTTAACTTGAGCAAAAGAAATGGGTCTGTTAATTGAATAATTAAGGGACTACAATTTTCGTAAGGAGAAGTTACTTAAGGGCAAACGGAGGATGCCTTGGCTTCTATGGGCGAAGAAGGACGTGGTAAGCTGCGAAAATCTGCGGGGATTTGCAAACGAGAGTTGATCCGCAGGTGTCCGAATGGGGCAACCCAGCCGACTGAAGGTCGGCTACATCTGAGAAGGTGAGCCAACGCAGGGAACTGAAACATCTTAGTACCTGCAGGAAAAGAAAGAAATATCGATTCTCTGAGTAGTGGCGAGCGAAAGGGGAACAGCCCAAACCGGAGTTGTTGCGGCAATTTCGGGGTTATAGGACCGCGACATTGGTTTAAAAATTGAAGTGGAACAAATTGGAAAATTTGATCATAGAGGGTGATAATCCCGTACACGTAAGATTTGTAAATCATAGCGGTATCCTGAGTAAGGCGGGACACGAGGAATCCTGTCTGAATTTGCGGGGACCATCCCGTAAGGCTAAATACCAATAGAAGACCGATAGTGTACCAGTACTGTGAAGGAAAGGTGAAAAGTACCCCGAACAGGGGGGTGAAATAGAACCTGAAACCGTTTGCTTACAAGCGGTCGGAGTCCCGTAAGGGATGACGGCGTGCCTTTTGCATAATGAGCCTACGAGTTGCATCTCACTAGCAAGGTTAAGAACTTAAGGTTCGGAGCCGAAGCGAAAGCGAGTCTGAAAAGGGCGTTTAGTTAGTGGGAGCAGACGCGAAACCTTGTGATCTACCCTTGACCAGGTTGAAGGAGCCGTAACAGGCTGTGGAGGACCGAACCAGTTTCCGTTGAAAAGGATTTGGATGAGTTGAGGGTAGGGGTGAAAGGCTAATCAAACTGGGAGATAGCTCGTACTCCCCGAAATGTCTTTTGGGACAGCCTCAGGTAATAGCTTAACGGAGGTAGAGCTACTGATAAGATGCGAGGGCTTCATCGCCTATCAAATTTTGACAAACTCCGAATGCCGTTAAGTGTTTCCTGGGAGTGAGTCGTTGGGTGCTAATGTCCGGCGGCGAGAGGGAAAGAGCCCAGACCAACAGCTAAGGCCCCTAATAGTGTATTAAGTTGATAGAACGATGTGTGGTTGCAGCGACAGCTAGGATGTTAGCTTGGAAGCAGCTATTCATTTAAAGAGTGCGTAACAGCTCACTAGTCGAGCGACCGTGCGTGGATAATAAGCGGGCATCAAATACACAGCCGAAGCTATGGACTCTGTAAGAGTGGTAGGGGAGCATTCTAGTCAGCGCAGAAGGTGAACTGAGAGGTTTGCTGGAGCGGTTAGAAAAGAAGATGTAGGCATAAGTAACGATAATGCAGGCGAGAAACCTGCACACCGAAAACCCAAGGTTTCCTGATCAACGTTAATCGGATCAGGGTTAGTCGGGGCCTAAGGAGTAGCCGAAAGGCGAATTCGATGGACAAATGGTTAATATTCCATTACCTGTATATTAAGTTAAGGAGAGACGGAGTAGTGACACACACGCCAACTGACGGAATAGTTGGTTAAAGGCCGTAGGTAGATTATCTGGTTAAGAGCTGGATAATGCTGATGGTTTACAGTACAGTGAGACTTCGGTTGAGCTGATAGTTGTGGTAAACAGACTTCCAAGAAAATCTTCGGCGCGTTAATTAATATACAGCCCGTACCGTAAACCGACACAGGTGGGTGAGGAGAGAATCCTAAGGTGCTCGAGTGAATCATGGCTAAGGAACTCGGCAAAATAACCCCGTAACTTCGGGAGAAGGGGACCCTAGCGATAGGGCGCAGAGAAATGGCCCAGGCGACTGTTTAACAAAAACACAGGGCTTTGCTAAATCGAAAGATGAAGAATAAGGCCTGACACCTGCCCGGTGCTGGAAGGTTAAGAGGGGATGTTAGCGTAAGCGAAGCATTGAATCGAAGCCCCAGTAAACGGCGGCCGTAACTATAACGGTCCTAAGGTAGCGAAATTCCTTGTCGGGTAAGTTCCGACCTGCACGAATGGTGTAACGATCTGGGTACTGTCTCAGCCATGAGCTCGGTGAAATTGTAGTAGCGGTGAAGATGCCGCTTACCCGCAACGGGACGGAAAGACCCCGTGAACCTTTACTGCAACTTAGCGTTGATTTTGGATAATTGATGTGTAGGATAGGTGGGAGACTGTGAAGCGGTTACGCTAGTAATCGTGGAGTCAATGTTGAAATACCACCCTTTGGTTATTTGGAATCTAATTTCGAGAGAAAGACACCGCTTGGTGGGTAGTTTGACTGGGGTGGTCGCCTCCAAAAGAGTAACGGAGGCTTCCCAAGGTGCACTCCGCACGAATGGTAACCGTGCATAGAGTATATTGGCACAAGTGCGCTTGACTGTGAGACATACAAGTCGAACAGGTACGAAAGTAGGGCAAAGTGATCCGGTGGTTCCGCATGGGTGGGCCATCGCTCAAAGGATAAAAGGTACTCCGGGGATAACAGGCTGATCGCTCCCAAGAGCTCAAATCGACGGAGCGGTTTGGCACCTCGATGTCGGCTCGTCACATCCTGGGGCTGGAGCAGGTCCCAAGGGTTCGGCTGTTCGCCGATTAAAGTGGCACGCGAGCTGGGTTCAGAACGTCGTGAGACAGTTCGGTCCCTATCTGTTGTGGGCGTAGGAAGTTTGAGGGGGTCTGTCCTTAGTACGAGAGGACCGGGATGGACGCACCGCTAGTGTACCGGTTGTGGCGCCAGCTGCACCGCCGGGTAGCTATGTGCGGTTTAGATAAGCGCTGAAAGCATCTAAGCGCGAAGCTAGCCCCAAGATGAGACTTCCCTTGAGGGTCGTGGAAGACTACCACGTTGATAGGCTGTAGGTGTAAAGGCAGTAATGTCATAGCCGAGCAGTACTAATCACCCGAAAGGCTTCTCAATACGAACAGATAGATAATCGCGAGATTGTTTACTGCGAAACCTAGACTGATATTATCTCTCTCTTTACATAAAATACGCCACAAGCGACAAAATAAGCAATCTAATTTAGTGATTAGTTATTAGTAATTAGTAATTAAAGAATGGTGAGGATGATTGAAGATTAGATTGCAAGTTATTTTGATTTTTACAAGGCACAGCGAATCGAGGCAAAGGAGTTTACTAGTGTAAATGACTGCAGCCGAGAGAGTGCGAAACGCAGTAAAAAGGAAAATAACGAAGCAAGATTAAGGTGGTTATAGCGACGGGGATCCACCTCTTCCCATTCCGAACAGAGAAGTTAAGCCCGTTTGCGCCGATGGTACTGCTATACCAAGTGGGAGAGTAGGTAGCCGCCATTTTTCAGAGAGTCCGATGAGTAATCATCGGACTCTTTTTGTTTAAAAGTCACCCTACTCGACCACTTGGCCGAAAATATTCATATTAAAAATAAGTTAACTTTGTTAGACAAACTTAATTTCTCCATTATGAATAATTTTCTAATAAAACTACCACTTATAATTGTTGTGATATTGTTGACACAAAGTGGTTACGCTCAAATAAATAGTAGTCGAAACTGGGCTATTGTAATTCATGGGGGGGCAGGTGCTGCACCTACTTCAATGACTCCTGAAAAAATAGAGGTATATGAAAAGCATCTTATAGAAGCGGTTAGTATCGGAAAAAAGATGTTAAACGAAGGTTATAAATCGATCGATGTTGTTCAAAAAGTTGTTAACTATTTAGAAGATTGTCCACTATTTAATGCAGGCAAGGGGGCAGTTAAGAATATTGACGGTATTCATGAACTTGATGCAGCTATAATGGACGGATCAAATTTAAAAGCCGGAGCAGTAGCTGGCGTTAGAGATATTAAAAATCCTATAAATGCCGCAAGACTTGTAATGGACAGCACAGTACATGTATTATTAATAGGTGAGGGAGCATCTGCTTTTGCTAAATCAAAAAATCTTGAAATAGTTGATAATAAATATTTTTCTACAGATGAGAGAGAGAAAGAGTATACAAAAATTAGAAAGGGATCCGAAAATGGAAATCCTGGCGGTACTGTAGGATGTGTTGCACTTGATATTTATGGGAACCTTTCTGCAGCAACTTCAACTGGTGGTATGTCTGGTAAAAAATGGGGAAGAGTGGGAGATGTGCCAATAATTGGAGCTGGAACTTATGCCAATAATGAGACTGCAGCAATTTCAGGAACCGGACATGGTGAATTGTGGATAAGAAGGGTTGTTGCGTTTGATATATGCGCTTTAATGAGCTATAAAAGTTATTCTTTAGAGGAGGCTGCTAATGAGGTGATTTTTAAAAAAATATCTCCAATGGGAGGATCAGGTGGGGGAGTAATAGGAGTTGATAAAAATGGTAATATAGTTATGGTTTTTAATACAGGACTAATGCATAGAGCTTGGGCTAAATCATCTGGTGAAGTTGGAGTTGGGGTATTAAAAGGTGATGAAAGAGTAGTTAAAAAATAGAAGAATTAATTGAATAAAAAAATGCAGGACATAGTTATATGCCCTGCTTTTTCTATTAATAATAAATTATTTCAATTCCCAGGCAAGAGCGCTGGCACCTAAGATTGCTGCATCAGACTCTTTAAGTTGAGAGAAGATTATCTTTATTTTATTTTTCCACAAATGGAGAAGATTTGCATTCATTGCGTCTTCTACTGGTTTTAACAAGAGATCGCCTGAACGAGCTAACCCTCCGAATAGTACAATTGCTTCAGGTGCGCTAAATGCTACAAAATCAGCAAAAGCTTCTCCAAGTTTTTTACCTGTAAAGTCGAATATCCTGATTGCCATTCTATCTCCTCTTGAAGCAGCTTCAAAAACATCTTTTGAAGTAATTAGATGAGAAATATCTCTTAATGCGCTTGGTTCTCCTGAGCTTTCAAGCCACTCTCTTGCAGTTCTTGCCACTCCTATGGCAGATGCATAGGTTTCTAGACATCCGCTTCTTCCACAGTTGCACTGACGACCGTTGTTTCTAACTATTGTAGTGTGCCCAAGTTCTCCTGCAAAACCATCGTGGCCATAGACAACCTCTCCATTAATAACAATGCCGCTTCCTACTCCGGTACCCAGTGTTATCATAATGAAATTTTTCATTCCACGGGCTGCTCCATAAGTCATCTCTCCCACAGCTGCTGCGTTAGCATCGTTTGTGAGGGCAACAGGAACTCCCATTTTTTCGGCAACAAGTTTTGCCAGAGGAATTACTTTACTTCCACCCCAAACAATATTTACAGCATTTTCAACAGTGCCTGTATAATAATTTCCGTTAGGAGCACCAATGCCGATACCTCTAATTTTCTCAATTCCACCAACCTCAATAAGGAGCTGATTGAGAGCTTTAGACATATCTTCAATAAAATCTTTTACATCTGGATGAGTGTCGGTTCTAACGGTTGTTTGAGTCAATACTGTACCTCTTGCATCTACTATTCCTATTTTAGTGGTTTGACCTCCGATGTCAATCCCTACAACATATGGTTTATCCATTGTACTATATTTTAGTTATTACTTATTCTACCACAATATTTTTATTTACATTCTTCGATCCGATAATTGCAAAGAATAGCATATAAGCTATACCTGCAACAATTAGCCAGTAACTGGTTACAAATCCTGACATATCTGCAATCCAACCCTGAAGAGCAGGAAGAATTCCTCCACCTACTACCATAGTCATGAATAGACCGGATGCTGTTGCGGTATATTTACCAAGTCCGGATGTGGCTAGATTAAATATACTGCCCCACATTACTGATGTACAGAGACCTGTAAGAACAAAGAACATAATTGTTAATGGAACTTGAGCAAATCCGATAGATATATCTGATTTAAATACGGGCATATTAACTAATGTATCTGCGGGTGAAAACATACCAATAAGGATAAATACAAGTCCGAGTGAAGTAACAACAGTTAGCATAGATCTGCTTGAAACTTTTCCTGCTATAAGACCTCCAGACAAACGGCCGACTAACATTAAAAACCAGTATGTTCCAACTACAGTTCCAGCAATTGTAGGATCAATTCCCAGTCCTCCGTTTTCAGTACCTGAAGTCATGTATAAGTTACCAATATTCATAATTCCAACCTCTACACCAACATAAATAAATATTGCAATCATTCCCAATACAAAGTGACGGAATGAGAGAGCACTATGATTATCTTTAACAGCAGCTTTCTCTTTAACAATATGTGGTTCTGGAATATTTACAAAGAAAAGGACTAAGAAGGCAAGTACAAAAATCGCCATTGCCAGAAAAAGTGCGGGGTTTGCCTTTGCAATTGTTCTTGTTGCTTCGTCTGAGCCCATCAAGTAACCAACAAGAACTGGAACTATTGTTGCTCCAAGAGAATTTAGTGTACCTCCGAATTGAAGAAGCTGGTTGCCTTTTTTCTCATCTTTACCAAGACCATTTAATAATGGATTAACTACTGTGTTAAGCATACACATTGAAAAACCAGAAATGAATGCGCCGAAAAGGTAAACTGAAAAGTTTTCTACCTGACCCGATAAAAATGTGATTGCAACACCAATAAAGCCTATTGCAATAGCTGCCAATGCAGTCTTTTTGTATCCAATTTTTTGCAAAAGTAAACCGGCAGGAATACCCATAAAGGCGTATGCAAGAAAGTTCGCAAAGTTACCTAGCTGTGATAGGAAATTACTTGCACCGAACTGATTCTTAACAATAACCCCCATAGGATTTTGCAGACCTGTAACAAATGCAATCATAAAAAAGAGCGCAAACATCATAGCGATTGGAAGCGCATAATTTTTTTTCTGTGTGTTCATTGTTTATAATTTATGGTTTTTTTAAATAGCATCCTTATAATTATAGTGCAGATGAAATCTACCCCAATATTAATTAAAATTCCTGAAAAATTAGCCCCAATCGTAGAATTTATTATTTAAAATAGATTTTAAAAATCATTCTTATAATGCTGTTGAGAGCTTTAAATTTGTAATTTTATGCTCAGGATTGTAATTATTAATGAAATAGCTTAGTTACAAGTCTATATCTGAACTACTTAAACAATGAATAATGGGTAAAATTAAAATTGGTCTACTTGCAAAAGTTGTTATTGCAATTGCCTGTGGATTACTTCTGTCATTTGTTATGCCAATTAGCGTGGCTCGTATTTTTTTAACATTTAATTCAATTTTCGGCAACTATCTTGGTTTTGTCATACCTCTGATAATTTTAGGACTAGTCGCCCCTGGAATTGCAGATATTGGAAATAACGCCGGGAAAATGCTGCTTGTGACGGTTTTAATTGCATATCTCTTTACAATGCTTGCAGGGCTCTTTTCATATTTTACCACTACTTTTTTTGTCCCAAAGCTTTTAGTAAATATTAATTCGGGAGTATCTGATCTATTTTCAGCAGAGACTAAGGTTAAGGAGTTCTTTACCATTGATATGCCACCATTGGCAAGTGTAACAACAACACTCGTTTTTTCATTTATAATTGGGTTAGGTGTTTCTGCCACAGACTCAAGATCAATTAAAAATGGACTCTCTGAGTTCAGGGATATTATAACCATTTTAATAAATAAATCTATTATTCCATTTCTTCCACTATTTATTTTCGGTATTTTTTTAAAAATAGGAATAGATGGACAAGCTGCAGTAGTACTCGGTACATTTATGAAGATAATAGTACTGATATTTATAATGCATA
>JAFIHK010000047.1 GCA_017848635.1 Bacteroidales bacterium
AAAAATAAAATTCCTTGCTCCCCAACCCTGCCTGTTGATATCAATGTACAATACCACTCTCCAGGCAGTTTGTCGCTTAGTGCAGACACATTTTTCTCCGCTCTGATTCTCGCAATATTATACAATTTAGTCGTCGCTCTTATTATCATTTTTGTCCTTTTAGTAGTTAAATGTATTTTAAGGTGGTTGCTAACTTATTTATCGATTCAATAAAGTGAATTCAAGGGGGGAGACGGGGGGGGGCTTGGTACAGGTTTATTGAATAATATAAATTGTAAATTATAAGTCAAAGTCATCGGCGGGGTTTTTGATCTGTTGCAGGCCGGTCATACTAACCCATGTATAAATTTCTGTTGTCTTGCTGCTTTTATGCCCTAATAGTTCCTGAATGTATCGCAAACTAACTCCCGCTTCTAATAGATGTGTGGCATAACTGTGTCGCAGACAATGCAGTGTAAAATTATGGTTTTTAATTATCTTACCCAAATATTTATGGAAAATGTTTTCAATGCTGGTTTCGCTGTATTGTTCGCCTGGATATTGACCCTCTATCAAAAATACTTTGGGTTTGTACATCTTATAGTATCTGATTATCATATCCATAAGCTTATCACTAAGAGGTAGCACTCTATCTTTCTGCCCTTTACCGTTAATTACGGTCAGTGTTTTTCTCTTTGAATCTAAATCCTGTAACTTTAAATTAAGGATTTCGCTCCTCCTTAATCCGCAGGCATATACTAAAGTAAGTGCTGTTTTGTGCTTGAAATTTGGGATTTTAACAAGCATTCTTTCTACAATTTTTTTTGAAATTACTTTTGGAAGTGGACGGTACTTCTTTGGCCTTTCGATATCTGCAACGGATAATTGCTTTTTCTCAATTTTGGCAAAATAGAGTTTGACGGCGTTTATCACCTGGTTTTGATATGAGGCTGAATAGCACCTTTTTAATATGTAATTTTTGTTAAATAGAATCAGGTCGACGTTAGAAATTTCGCTCGGCTCCTTGTTCGGAAAAAAATTTAGAAAAACATTTATTGCATCCAAATAGACCTTTACTGTACGGTCACTGTAACGACAACCTCTTAGCCACGCCTCGAAAAAGGCGACATCTGCCCTGTTCTCTCTCTGCATATCTCTCTCCTCCAATTATTTTTACGAATTTAGTGATTTTTCTGCATCGGTATGTAGAATTAGATAAAAAAATTGATTATTTATGTATTAGCGTTTATTTATTTGTATTACTGAAGCTTGCGGCGTTGTAATAATTTGGCACGATTGAATGTTAATACTGTGCTTTTTAGAAAAAAATTCAATAAAAAGTCTTATGGATTAATGGCAATAAGATTGTGAGTCACCTACTGTTTGCACTACTCCAAGAAGAAGACTATTGTGCTCACAACTCTCGCTTTTTGCAGATACGGCTCTTTGGGTTTTTCGTTTGATCCGTCGCCATTTTCTTCGTAATAATATTGCCCTGCAATTGTGATTTGCCCTTGTGATGCTGTTTTTATTTTTCCAAGTTTGGCTTGGGAGTCATTTGCAAATTGTTCACCTGCAATACGTGCATTTTTTGTGCTTTCGGCAATTAGAAGAGGTTTAATTGAGTTTAGTTCAGGAAAAATATAGTTTGAAGAGACATCTGCAGTTAGGTCTTTGTTTATAAGAGCTAACTCAATTTTTGAGGCTTTATTTTCAGTCTCTTTAACATCATCCGATTTAATTGAGAGTCTCTGATTTACAGAATATCTGTCAATCTTCACCTGAACTCTCTTACCTTCGACCCACTCATAGTCATAATATTTTTGCCTGTCGTTAACTTTAATATTCTCAATTTTAATATCGTTTTTAGAGTATCCCGAAGAGGTAATATATGTGACAATTGCACTCTTTTTGGATTCCGCTTGTTTTAAAATACCCTGTAAGTCATCGCCTGATATTGAGAAACTTATATCGATAGTTGATGAAGCTGCAGTCATATTCATCTCTGCAAGTCCTTTGACTGTGACTACACGATCTTTGTCGCTAAAAGTTTTAAGTCCTTTATATATGAAAATCCCCAGAATAAAAAGTCCGATTACAATAGATCCGCTAATAATAATTGATTTTGATAGTGATTTTTTTCCATCTTTTTATAGTTTTTTCGATTAATAATTGAGATTTCAAATAATGATTAAAGGTATGATAATTATATATTTTGCCCAAAAAAATTTTAAGATTGCCGCCCAGGATTACCTCGCCGGCTGTTTGCCGCCCAGGATTACCTCGCTGCGCTCGGTGATCCTGGAAAGGTCGGCAATACAGCCCAAGAGAGCGGAACCTTTTGAGCTGCGCTCAAAGGTTTTTTTGTTTTCAGTCCGCTTTCAAGCAAGCTTGAGCGGATTGAAAACAAAAAACCCCTTTTGCCGGTGGCAAAAGGGGTTCCGTTGTCTTGTAGCGCGACCCAGGATTGAACTGGGGACCTCATGATTATGAATCATGCGCTCTAACCAGCTGAGCTATCGCGCCGCATAGGGAGTGCAAAAGTAATATAATTTTATAATGTAGCAAATTCTTTATTGGAAAATCGTTTATCTTTGAGTTTGGTGAAAGATATTAATTTATATGATAATCAACTATTTATTTGGGTTTTTAAGCATGGGAAGCGGGGCGGTTCTGCCGGTTTTGGCGGCTGGGGCGCTCGCTTTTAACGGGGGACAGGTGGGAATGTGCGAGGATGGAGGGAGTAGTGTAATTTGTGGTGAAGTGAATTTGTGTATGGTCGAGGGTAGAATCGGGATGAGGGGAGTGAGTGAGGAAAACCAAAGTGGCAAGATGGAGGGGCGGGTTCGATCTGTAGAGAGTAGTGAAATGGAGCGGAGGGTTGAGGTGGCGGTGAGGAGGCAGATGGAGAGGTATCCTGAGAGCAGATTGATTGATTATTATAAGAACTTTTTTCAGGATAAGTTCGGGCCTGGGCATATGGTGAGCGATACGGCGTCGGCGGGGGCATATCTGCGCAGGGAGCTGGCAAAGATTGAGGCTGAGAGTGCAATAGTGGAGGAGAGCGGAGTGGCAGATTATCTGCCGGGTAATAAAGCGGGTTAATCCAGATATTCCCGGATTTGATGAGGAGTCAGAAAGAATTGTGCAGATGCTTGAACGGGGGGATTATGTGGTACACCACTCGGAGGTGTACAATAAGAGATACCGGCCTCACTACAGACTCATCAAAGAGAGCTGTTCAGCCGCTATTTGGAACACAGCAATACCGAAGCCCAACACTCGATACCCTCCTCGCGCCCCACAAAACCCAACCTCTCGGTAGTTGTCGCCTTAACCGAGATCTGAGATAGCTCACAACCCAGCACATCTGCCAGGCATCTGCGCATATCGGAAATATAAGGGGCTATCTTGGGGCTCTGTAGCGCAATAGTAATATCTGCATTTACAAGCGAATAGCCCTCCGACTCAATTAGAGCGGCAACTCTTTTTAGGAGCAGCTTGCTGTCTATACCCTTGTAATCGGGAGAGTTATCGGGGAAGTGTTTTCCGATATCACCCAGAGCAAGAGCACCAAGCATTGCATCGCATAATGCATGAATCGGGGTGTCGCCGTCGGAGTGCGCAACACAACCCTGTGAGTGGGGAATCTCTATACCGCAGATCCATAGTGGCAGGCCCGGAGCCAGCCGGTGAACGTCATATCCGTTTCCGATTCTAATGTTCATATACCAATCTTTCGGGCAGATAAAATTGTATTTAAATGTGCTGCCTCTTAACACGGCAAAGTTACACTTTTAGCTCAATAATTTTTATCTTTGTATTTGGTAAAAAAGCCACAAATTAATATTTAAAGAGATGGGATTCGGTTTCAGCTTTTTCAAAACACCCAAACATAGGGTATTTAATTATCAGCCGCTATATTACGATGAACGTAAGGAGGCAATGAAGGAGCGCTATGAGAGGCTACAGGTTGAGGAGGAGAGCAAACAGGGCAAATACAGGCCGGGCAAACACATCAGGCACAATATGAGAAAATCCCTATACGAAGGGAGAAGTAGCGAAAAGTCACCATTTGTTACGAGAATCATTATTGCATTCGCACTTCTGGGTCTGGTGATAATGCTCTACTATTTCGCACAATATTTCGGATTTCTCTTCAAATAATATCCGATGCTGAAAGTTCTTCCCGAGCACATTGTAAACCTCATTGCCGCGGGAGAGGTGGTCCAGAGACCCTCTTCGGTCGTTAAAGAGCTTATGGAGAATGCCGTCGATGCAGGCGCAACCTCCATACAGGTAATTATTAAGGATCACGGAAAGACCCTCATACAGGTCATCGATAACGGATGCGGAATGAGCAGGGAGGAGGCAAAAACGGCATTCCTCAGGCACGCCACATCAAAAATCAACGACATAACCGATCTGGAGCAGCTGCACACATTCGGATTCAGGGGAGAGGCACTCGCCTCCATTGCCGCAGTAGCCGAAGTTAAGCTCCGCACAAAAAGGGAAAGCGACGAAACAGGTTACGAAGTGCAACTTGCAGAGTCGAACATTACCAACGAGTTCCCGGTGGCCACACCAAAAGGCTCCAACTTTATGGTAATGAACATATTCTACAATATCCCCGCAAGAAGGAAGTTCCTTAAATCCGATGCGGCAGAGTACAGGCAGATACTCTCCGAATTCCACAGAGTGGCTCTTACAAGACCTAATATCTCGTTCAAATTCACACACAACGGGAGCGAAATCTACTCACTCACCCCTGCCACACTAAAGCAGAGAATATTGCATCTGCTCGGGAAAGAGGTTGGAAAAGAGCTGATAGACTTCTCAATAGAGACATCGGTAGTCAATATTAAAGGCTACATTACAAAACCGGAAGATGCTCGCAAGACCAATGCAAGCCAGTACTTCTTCGTAAATAACCGCTTCTTCCGCAGCCCCTATTTCCAGAAAGCAGTTCAAAAGGCCTACGAAAATCTCATTGCCGAGGATACATCGCCAGGCTTCTTCATATATTTCGATTCCGACCCTAAAAAGATTGATGTAAATATCCATCCGGCAAAGACAGAGGTAAAGTTCGAGGATGACTCAATCATATTCGAAATACTTCAAAGCGCAATAAAAGAGGCAATTGGCAAAAAGGCCATCGCTCCCAGCATAGATTTCGACCTGGGGGGGCTTCTGGATGTACCGGTTGTTAAAAAGGGGGAGATAATTTCACCTCCTAAAATCGATATCGACCCGTTTTTCAATCCCTTTGAGTCCGATAAAGCGATATTTGGAAGCGGTAAAATGCCGCGTAATGACTCATTTGACCTCGAACCTACGGAGCACATCCGGTATAAGAGCAGAATAGACGGAGAGAATTACGACAGCATACTCTTCCGCGATTCCGGAATCGCACAGAAACCTATTCTTCAACTCTCAAAAAAATATATTATCTCCACCATTAAATCGGGTCTGCTGGTAATCGACATAAGGAGAGCCCAAGAGAGAATATTGTATGAGAGGTATCTAAACTTCATTGCAACCAACTCCTCAATCGTTCAACAGAACCTCTTTCCAAAGAGCACCGAACTGAGCGAAACAGCCTACTCTTTTCTCAAGGAGCATCAGGAGAGCATCCGAAAACTTGGCTTTAACTTTAAGTTTGAGAATGAGGATAGGAAAAAAGATAAAGAGACGCCTAAGAGAGAGATCACACTTTTGGGGCTGCCATCTGGTTTTACCGACGATATTGATATGTTGCCCGAGATCCTAGATAATCTCATTTCGGAGTTGAGCGATATCGGCACTATTTCCGATGAGTCATACAGAGAGCGAGTTGCAGTTACTCTAGCTAAAGCGGGAGCATCGGGCAGACCGGTGAATATCAGCACTCTCGAGGCACAATTATTGATAGATTCACTTTACGCCTGTAAAGATCCATCGGTATCCCCGGAAGGGAAAGTATGTATGCAG
>JAFIHK010000048.1 GCA_017848635.1 Bacteroidales bacterium
CACACCATCCAATCCAGCGACCATGCTGATTGATTGGGAATGTCAGGAAATCGGCGACGGGTCGCTACGTAAGTGTCCGAAGCCTTAGCCGGTTACGCCCGCGGAAAATGCGATGCGAAGAGCCTCCGACAGGCTGCGGACGCCGAGCTTTGTCATCAGATTGGCACGATGAACTTCTACCGTACGCGGCGAAATGCCGAGGTCACGTATAATTGCTCGTTGTGACTTTAAACAGTTTGTCTATATTGTTCTCAAGTGCTACTCCTATCTTCCCCTCCAGGTTTACTGCAACTCTCTTCTCAATAATCTGCCCCGATCGCTCTATTGATAAAGTAATCGAATCCCCTTTGAATTTCAATAATTCGGACTGGATATCCTGAATTACGGACATCTCAGACCCATTTACCGCAAGAACTCTGTCCCCGTTGGCGAGCCCCGAAGAGGCGTTGATTGAGGAGTCTTGCATCTGCGCGATTATAAATGGTACCCTCAGTTGGAACATTCCGGGATTTTTGAGGACAGCAGGCATATACTACTGATCGATAGGTACTGTTACGGTGTCGCCGCCCCTTATCACCGTTGCCTCTTTTGCCTGATTTCTGGCAAGTGATATCTGCAGATCCTGAAACCTCTCTATCGGCTTTCCGTCAAAGTATAAAATTCTGTCTCCGTTTTTGAAGCCCAGCTCCCTCGACAGATCGTTTGTCTGAATTCCGTAAACGGCATCGCTGTTGCGCAGATACTCTTCGCCCCAGGCATAAAGCACCGATGAGTAGATGAGAATAGCAAGGAGAAAGTTGAAAAAGACACCTCCGAACATCACAAAAAAACGTTGCCAAGCCGGCTTGCTCCTGAACTCCCAAGGTTTAGGCTCGTTTTTAAGCATCTCTGTATCGAGAGACTCATCTATCATTCCCGATATTTTGCAGTAGCCTCCCAGCGGAAGCCAACCCATACCGTACTCGGTATCGCTGTTTTTTGGTTTGTATTTGAATAGGCTGAACCACGGGTCAAAGAAGAGATAGAACTTATCTACTCTGATCTTGAACAGTCGCGAAAAGAGAAAGTGACCGAGTTCATGAATAAGAATCAATATCGATAGTGCAAAGAGCACCTGGAGTGTTTTGATTAAAATGTCCATCTGCTAAAATCTGATCTTTGTTTTGAATTCAAGAGCAAGCTCTCTGGCCTGCTTATCTGTTTCGTATATGTCATCAAGCGTTGGGGCTTTGATAAATGAGAACTTTGAAAGCACCTCGTTAATAATTTCGGTAATTGAGGTGAATGATATCTCCCCGTTGAGGAATGAAGCCACAGCAATCTCATTTGCCGCATTCATTGCACAAGGTGTATTTCCCCCCTTCTTTATTGATTCGTAAGCTATCCCTATTGCCGGAAAGCTCTCAGGGTCTGGTGCAAAAAAGTCGAGTCGTGCGAGCTTTGCAAAATCTATTCTATTGGTATTCAATTCTATGCGGTACGGATAGGAGAGTGCATACTGGATAGGGAGTCTCATATCCGGGATACTCATCTGTGCAGATACCGATCCGTCGGTGAATTGTACCATTGAGTGTATAATTGACTGCGGGTGAACAACAATCTCAATATTGTCCGGGTGGGCGCCGAAGAGCCAGTGAGCTTCGATAAGCTCCAGGCCTTTGTTCATCATCGAAGCCGAATCGATGGTAACCTTTGGCCCCATTTGCCAGCGTGGGTGGTTGAGTGCTTCGGAAATACCTACCGACTCCAGCTCTCTCCTGCTCTTGCCTATAAAAGGTCCGCCCGAAGCTGTAAGTATCAGCTTTTCAACATCGGCTCTCTCTCCCTGCAGGCACTGAAATATTGCTGAGTGCTCCGAATCGACGGGTATAATCGGGGATCCCGATTTACGTGCCAGCTCGGTTATTATCTGCCCGGCCACAACCAGTGTCTCCTTATTAGAGAGAGCAATAGCCTTTCCCGCCTTGATCGCTGAGATTGTCGGTTTCAAACCGCTGAATCCGACCATAGCGGTCACCACCAGGTCAATGTTACTTCCGCAGACTATATCGTCTATAGATGAAGCGCCTGCAAAAACCTTTATATCGTGCTTGTCAAGTGCCTCTTTTACTTCTTTATAGCGTAACTCGTCGCAGATTACAACACTGTTGGCATTGAATTTTATTGCCTGTTCAATTAGCAGTGTTGTGTTGGAATATGCTGTAAGAAGTTCGATTTCAAACAAATCGGGATGCCGGGATACAACATCCAGCGTTTGCGTCCCTATCGAACCTGTAGAACCCAGTATAGCTAACCTTCTTTTAGTCATTAAGGCTAAAATTTAATATAGTGTGTAGGATCAACTGCAATACCTTTGTGCCACAACTCAAAATGGAGATGGGTACCCATACTCAGGTTCCCTTTATCGCCCACAAGAGCGATGGCAGCACCTGCCTTAACTCTCTCTCCGGCCTTTTTGAGCAGTTTGGAGTTGTGTTTGTAAATTGAAATTATGTCGTTGCTGTGCTGGATCTGGATGGTAAACCCAGTCTCATCGGTCCAGTTCGCCATAATAACAGTACCGTCAAGAACTGCTGTTACAACAGAATTTGCAGGGGCTGCAATGTCAACATAAGGATGATCGGCAGCCAGATTGTACCCCTCGGAGATCATCCCCTTCACCGGAGGGAAGAAGTGAAGACCCTCAATCTGCACAATATTCCTTGTTGTCGTACTGGACATCTCCTGCTTCATCACCTCGACCCTCATGAGAGAGTCCTCTTTTGAGAGTTTGTTAGTTATGGTGCTTTTTGATGCAGATGTGTCCGCCTCTGCAGCAGCAAGTGTATCTATAGTAAGAGGAGCTTCCCCCTTAACCATTCTCTGTATATTTTCCAGCTGAAATGCCCACATCTTCATGGTCTGCTCAAGAGAGTCGGCTTTTATTGCATTCTGGATTATCGCCTTCCTGGATTCTGCGTTGGGATATCCCGGAATGTACTCTCGCAGAGGTGTGTATGATATCAGAAATGTTACCGATACAATAATAAGAATCACCGCAAGGCTAAGGCTGATTAACATCATCAGACCGTTGGCCTTGAATGAGAAGAGCTCCTTGTGGGATGTGTCGTTAAAAATTGAGAAGCGGAATTTGTTTCTCAGCGTATTCTCCCTGTTTTTTGACTTTGTTTTGCGTGCCATATTCAATCCTTAACCTGTACAAAAATCTCTTCGCTCCCCCAGAGCCCGTGTTTGTTGCAATATGCAAGAGCAGTGAGCCTTAGGCTCACCTTCGGTATAATTGTGAATTCACTCTCAATGAAGAGAGGATCTGTCCCGAACTCCGAATGGTTGAGCTTTACCTCCCCAACCAGAGTCTCAAGATTCCAAAGCTGTATGTAATCAAAATGGTGAACCGGCGTATTGGGATGCTTCACATCCGTTCCGATTCTCACTTTCACCTTAAAAGGCTCGTTTCTTTGGGCATCGGAAGCGCAGATTATCACCGGTGAGTGTTTGTCGGCATATTTGCGCACCTCTTCGCTGCCGTGCATAAACTCTTTAAATGAGAAGATTCTGGGCATTTGTGAACAATTATAATCTCCAAATGTATTAAAAAAAACTAACTTTGCATAATGGACAGAATAGTGGGTATCGATTACGGGAAAAAAAGAACGGGGATTGCTGTAAGCGATCCGCTCCTCATTTTTGCATCGCCTCTGGAAACAGTACCAACTGCAAATCTCATAGATTTCCTCAAAAATTATACCCAAAAAGAGAGTGTTTCACTCTTTGTCGTCGGCTACCCGATGGATCTGCACTACAAACCCGCCGATGCGGCAAAGTATGTCGATGAACTTCTTGTAAGGCTTAAGAAAAATTTTCCTTCGATCCCGGTAAGGACCGAAGATGAGCGATTTACATCGAAGCTTGCTTTTCAATCTCTCATAGATAGCGGAGTAAGCAAAAGCGGTCGCAGAGACAAGGCTGCAGTAGACAAAGTGAGTGCAGCAATTATTTTACAAACCTATTTAGATAACAGAAAATGACACTACCAATTTATTTATATGGTTCGGAGGTTCTGAGAGAGAGAGCGGCAGAGGTTGATATTAACCAGCCGGGAGCTGCCGGGGAGCTTCTTAAACTCACCACAGATATGCACGAGACAATGGAGAAGGCCGATGGTGTCGGCCTTGCGGCTCCGCAGGTGGGTAAACTTATACGGGTATTGGTTGCAAACGGATCGGCACTGGCCGACACCTTTCCGGAGTTGGAGGGGTTTAAACGCTCAATGATAAATCCCAGAGTCATAGAGGAGAGTAAGGAGACCTGCGAGTTTAACGAAGGGTGCCTGAGTATTCCCGATGTGCATGCCGATATAAAAAGGGCATCTGTCATTAAGATCTCCTACCTTAATGAGAATCTTGAGCCTGTTGAAGAGACTCTTTCGGGATTTGCCTGCAGGATCATACAACATGAACTGGATCATCTGGATGGAGTGCTGTTTGTGGACAGGGCTGCCCCGATAAGGAGAAAGATGATATCCGGAAGACTTAACTCCATTAAATCCGGTAAAATAAGAACACATTACAAAACAGCACTTTAATACTATTTGAACCACTAATTAAACAGATAAATTATGGGAGCATTTCACGCATACGACATTCGCGGTATATATAATAAGGATTTTGATAAACATACAGCCTACAAAGTTGGGTTTTTCTTGCCTGAGTTACTTAAGACCGAAAAAGTACTTGTTGGAAGGGATGTTCGAACATCATCTCCAGAGATTTATGAGTGGCTTACTAAAGGGATCACCGATGTCGGTGCAGATGTCTATTCACTTGGAATAGCGACAACACCAATGGTATACTTTGCAACAGGGCGTTACGGATTCAGAGCTTCTGTGCAAATCACCGCATCGCACAATCCAAAAGAATATAACGGACTAAAGGTTTCAAGGGAGAATGCTCTTCCCGTGGGGCTCGATACCGGATTAGGTACAATTAAGGAGTGGATAGAGACGAGGGAGTGTGTACCTGCAACAAAAAGAGGTGTGATTCACAATCTCGATATTAAGAGGGAGTATATTGAATTCCTTCTGAGCTACAAAAGGGACTACTCCTCTCTTAAGATGGGAATAGACCTCTCAAACGGAATGGCGGCACTTCTTATCAAGGATATTTTGGGAAATGATCCGCTTTATCTCTACGATGAACTCGATGGAACATTCCCAAACCATGAGGCAAATCCGTTGATCCCCGAAAATATTGTGGATCTCCAGAAACTAGTACGCAGCAACAAATGCGATATAGGTGTGATATTCGACGGCGACGGCGACAGAGTGATGTTTACCGATGAGAATGGCCGCTTTATCTCTCCCGATTTAATTATTGCACTTATGGGATACTACTTTCTTGAGGAGAGAGGGGAGCGTGGTGCGGTTCTTCAGGATATCAGAAGCTCCAAAGCTGTAGGAGAGTTCCTTGCTCCTATGGGCGGGCAGATGCACACCTGGAAAGTTGGAAGAGCTTTTGCAGCTCACAAATTGAGAGAGATTAACGGGATTTACGGTGGAGAACTGGCCGGACACTACTACTTTAGAGACTTCTTCTACTCCGATTCAGGTATTCTTGCTTCACTGATAGTACTTAATATTGTCTCATCAATGAAGGCGAAGGGGCGTAAACTATCTGAGCTCATTGCAGGAATAGAGAGATACAAAAATTCCGGAGAGATTAACTATCGGATTGAGAAGAAGCGGGAGGCGATGGATAAGGTACGTGACTATTTTACAAAAACGGAGAGCCCTGTAGCTTCCTACGATTTTGATGGCTACAGAGTTGAATTCGCCGATTGGTGGTTTAATATAAGGCCTTCCAATACTGAGCCTTATCTCCGTTTCCTGGCTGAAGCAAAAGAGGAGACAATGCTTAAAAGCAAAATAGATAAGGTGAATGAACTTATTTCGGAATTTTTGTAGAGGTATAGCTATCTCAATACTTCTCATTGTTGCTACATCTGAGTTGAGGGCCGGCGGTCGTGAGCTTATCAATCTTATTCCCGAATCCAGGGTCGTCATAGACTTCCCCGATCCGGGTAATGTTATCGGTGGAGCACCATGGATGCTCATAATTTATGCACTGCCAAACGGAAACACCATCGAACATACCGCCGGCCGAAAAATTAAACCTGGAGACGACTGGCACTACGATATCCAGCACATATCTGCCCAGACTGAATTTATAAGACACTACAGTAAGAGATATAACTATGTTGTGGCATATCTGGAGTCGGGCACAAGAGCCTGGACATCCTACGCTGCAAAACATCAGGATTCTCCCGAACTATTTGTGTCACTGGTTGACACTCTCATCTCTATAACACGAAAAGAGATTTCCGGTGCGGTCAAAGGTAGGGATCTGAGCATTGCACTGTGCAGCCACAGCGGAGGGGGCAGATTTGTATTCAACTACATTGCAGGGAGTGTGGCCAGGTACGGCTTAATTCCCAAACCGGTAAGGATCATATCATTTATAGACAGCAATTACGGATTCGAAGACTCTCTGCACACAAAACCACTGGTCAACTGGCTGAGGCAGCCGGGAGAGCGCCGTTTAACGGTTATTTCATATATAGATTCAACAGTGGTGCTAAATGGGAAACATATCGTTAGCTCTACAGGGGGTACCGGCTATAGAAGTATGCTTATGAAAGAGTCACTCGAGCGAGAGGGATTCCATTTTTCATCACATATAGACACAACATTCAAAAGATACCGAAGCTATGCTCCGCTTAAAGGGGCAAGAGGCTCCTCCATTGAAATTTTAATCAAGGAGAATCCAAATGGAAATATATACCATACAGTACTGGTAGAGAAGAATGGTTTTATTGAATCAATAATACCCCGAAGCAGAGCACCGTTTGTTTTTTGGGGAGATAGAGCATACTCAGGATTCATTAATGATAAATTCGAAATTTCCCCGTTTTAATCAAATAAATATTGCCGATGAAAAGATATGAAGCTCTCGATTTCCTAAGAGGAATCTCAATTTTCGGAATGGTCTTCTGCTCAGTTATTCCCTATGGCGTACTTCCGGGATGGATGTACCATATTCAGACTCCTCCACCGACACATGCCGTTGACCTTACGCTTGTGGGTCTGAGCTGGGTAGATCTTGTTTTCCCGGTTTTCATCTTCTGTATGGGTGTTGCCATATCTCTCTCCGGCCATAAAAAATTATCTGCAACGGGTAAGGATGATCACAAAGAGATAACAAAGAGCTATCTGCTCCACACATTTGAACGATTCCTGCTACTTTGGCTCTTCTCATATCTCTATGTAATGCTTAACTATGGCAACTTAGATTCTCCAGGAGCCTGGCTGCTTACTATTGCAGGTTTTCTATCCCTGTTCCCTATATATATGATTGTCAAAAACAGCAGGTATCGAGTTTGGATAAGGGTGGCAGGCATGCTCCTATCCGCCGTGATAATATACTTCGGCCATACAATTTACGAAGAGGTAGTCTCTATTAATCGAAGCGGAATAATAATATTCCTTCTTGCTTTCCTCTACCTTTTCGCCTCTGTTATATGGTTCTATACCCGAAAAAATATCAGGATAAGAGCTGCTATTTTTGCAATTCTGATACTCTTCGCTGCAATTACGATGCACTACGAATTTGCTCAGAAACTATATAAAATAGAGTCTGTCAAATGGTTTTTCAATATAGAGTATATCTATTTTCTAATGATACTCCTGCCTGCAACATGGTTGGGAGATATGCTTGTGAAGAGATTAGAAGATAAATCGCCAATATCAGTCTCCCCACAATTTGCTGCGATTTCGCTCTTTATGGTTGCGTGGCAGTGTTACGCGTTATATATGAGAATATTCTGGATAAACATAGCCGTCACAGTCGCTATGTTGGCTGCTATCTACTATTTTATAAAAAGGGGCTCATCTGGTTGGGCCGATCTCTTCTATGTCTCATCAGTAATGCTTTTGGCCGGATTGATTATCGATCCTCTTGAGGGTGGAATACAGAAGAGCCCTTGCACAATCTCGTATTGTCTGGTAACTTTCAGCTGCGGAGTCTATCTGCTCTGGTTTTCGGCCTGGTTTTCAGCCAGATTCGGAAAATCAGCTATTTTCAAAATATTCACTGGTTCCGGAGGAAATCCTTTGATGAGTTATATTGCATACAACAGCTTTATGATGCCTCTATTCAAACTTACCGGTTTTATATTCATTTACAAGACGGCCTTTCCTCAAAGCTATCCATGGATAGGGGTGGCATCGGCAGCTCTCTTTGTGTTGGTTATGATGTGGGGTGTTACTCTGCTAACTGACAGAAAGATAATCTGGAGAGCGTAGTAAATAAGAGTCCATTTTAAAAATTACCTGTAACAATTTTACCGGTACTTCGTCTTATGGTTGAATGACAACTAAAGAGTTTAACATAACAGTTGAAAAGCTTCGTCCCAAGCTGATGCACTTTGCCGCAGGCTTTGTGCGGACAGGTGCACACACAGCGGAGGATCTTGTTCAGGATGCTATTATAAAACTCTGGAAGAGTCAGGATTTGTACCAGATACGAAATACCGAGGCGCTTACTATGCATATTCTTAGAAATGTATGCCTCGATTACCTTAAGATAAAGAAGAATATAAGTGAGGAGCTCCCTTCAAATCTTAGGTTACTAAATGACACCGATCCTCTCTCTATGGTAGAACAGAAGGAGAGAGTATCAAGAGTAAGGGAGATGATTTCGGCTCTTCCTCCCGATCAGATGCTGGCTTTGAGGCTGAGGGATATAATGGGATATGAGATGAGTGAAATTGCCGAAATAATTGGTACAACCGAGGGGAATGTCCGCACCCTGCTTTCAAGAGCGAGACAAAAACTTAGAGAGTCGTTAGTATGAAAAAATTGGATGATAAAAGAGCAAAAGAGTTACTTGAACTCTATTTTGAAGGGGGAACAACCCTTGAACAGGAGAGTGAGCTTAGAGCCTATTTTGCTTCCGGAAGAGCAGATAAGGACCTGGAGAGGTATGCGCCGATATTCGGATACTTTAACGATGAGATCAACAAAATTAAGAGAGCTGAATCCCGGAGATACTGGGTGAAACCAAGATTCCTCTATTCAGTGCCGGCAGCTGCAGCTATTGCTCTCTTTACAGTACTATTCTGGCCGCAAGATGAGAAGCAGACCGGTCTGCGTCTCGTCCTCGACGGTCTCGAGATAAATAATGATGTGGCAGCGCTGTCGATGGCCGACGACAGACTCGCCAAGATGAGTGAAATGATGGAGAGAGTGGATACCAAAACAGAGCCCCTAGAACAGCTCAATAAGGTAGAGAAGGCTATCTCCGGATTCAATGAAATTACAAGCAAAATTAAATAGAAATGAAAAAGATAGCATTATTAACCCTAACGCTTATTTGCCTCCCGATTGCGCTATCTGCACAATCCAGAGAGATAAACGAAATATTTGACAGGTTCGAAAAGAAGAAGAGTGTTGAGTCGATAACAATTTCGCCATCTCTGCTCAGTATGACAAGCTCTAAAGGTAGCAACGAAACAGCTGAATTGTTATCGAAGATATCAAATATGAGAATATTGAATGTTCCACTACGCACAACAGAGAACGGGCAGCCTGTTTCGAAACAGCTGAAATACGAACTGGACAAGATTATTAAAATATATCAGTTCCAGAGAGCAGTTAAGGTAGAGGAGGAGAGTAGCTCGTTTGAACTATATATGATAAACGGAAACAAAGGAGCAGTCCTCTTTCTCTCAAGCGACAACTCCGATTTTACATCAATAGCAATTTTTGGAGAGATCGACAAGACAATTGTAAACTCATTACTTAACGGAAACATTAAAGTGAAAAAATAGTATGAAAAAAATCTTTTTGGGAGTATCAATGATGCTCGCCGCAATATCAGCAAATTCACAGACTTTTGTAAAAATAGGGGAGTTGGAGTTAGCTCTAAAGTCACCAATCTCAATCACTAAGGAGAAGGACACTGTTAAAGAGTATAACTACGGCAAACATAAAAAAGGATACCGCACATATTTTGACGAGTTCTACATTGGTTATGGGCAGGTTATGAACACATCTGAAGAGACATATATGCCTGTTTACTTTGGTAACTCATATAATCTCGAAATCGGCTGGAAATATTTTCACCGTCCTGCAAAATTCTATGCCATAGGAACATCGTTCCGTTACACATCAAACTCTTTCAGGCTAACACCTGAAGCAGTAGAGCAGTCAGGCGGATTCTTCCCCGAGGCAGATGGCGAACCTTACCGTCAGTTTTTCAGAACCGATAATTTAGGTACCAGCCTGATAAACAGAGTGTATTTATATTCCGGAAGAAGTGCCAGACCTGTATTCCTTGAATTCGGAGCATATGCCGACTACGCATTCAGCAAAAGATATAAAGTAAAGAGTCGCATCGATGGCGATAAGGTTAAGAGCAAATACCGCGATGGTTCCAAGTTCAATCCGGTTGAGGCTGGTCTTAATGGCGGAATCGGATACAAAGACATTATGATCTTTGCGAAGTATAGAATGACAAATTATTTCAATAAAGATTACTCAATGAATGAATTGCCAAGATGGTCTGTAGGAGTTCAATTCAATCTCTAACAAGGAGATGATCAAATAAAAAAAGGTATCAGAGATCGAGGAGTCCATCCGGAGTCTCAATTAAAATCTCCCTCTTGCGGTTATTCACGGAAACGATGAAGTCGGCTGCAAGGGGGAGTAATCTTTCACGACCATCTTCACCGGTAATACCAATACATGGATTTCCCGGATAGTCATATAAAGCCGAAACGACACCTCTGAAGTTTATTTTAATATCCGATACTGAATATCCAATAACATCAATATCATTCTCTCTGTTACAGGTATCCGGTGTTTGCTTATATCTGCCCCTCTGTTTTCTACCCTTATCTCCCTTCTCTACATAGATAATCGCACCCTTGATCTCTTCGGAAAGATCTGAATTGTCAATTCCTTCGAGTTTTACAGTAAGCTGGGAAGAGCCTTTGGACTCTGACTCTTCAATAAAAAAGGGAACCGGCAATCCATCAAAAACGATGAATACCGGTTCCTCAACATTTATACCGACCCGGGCATCTTCGGCGAGCCTGATTATCACTCTACCTTTGTCACCCGACGACTTTACGACTCTGGCAACTGGCAGCATATTTGCCATTTGCAACATAGACTAAGCCTCCTGAGTCTCTTCCGCTGGAGCAGCAGAAGCTTCAGCTTCCGGAGCCTCTTCTGCAGCAGCCTCGGCGATTGCCTCCTGAGCCTTCATAGCCTCGGCAGCTTTCTTTTCAGCAACTAATTTTGCTTTCTCTTCCTTAGCTTTGCTCTCTGCTTCTATTGCAGATTTCTTTGCATTTCTTGAAGTTTGAGCAAGTTCCGATTTCTTGGCAGAGATCTTTTGCTCTTTTTCAGCCATCCATGCAGCCCATTTTTGATCGGCAGCTTCTTGAGTAAGAGCACCTTTCTTAACACCCTCTTCAAGGTGCTTCTTCAAAAGAATACCTTTGTACGAAAGGATTCTGCGGCAGGTGTCGGTTGGTTGAGCACCATTCTTAAGCCATTTGAGAGCACTTTCGCTATCAAGCTCAATTGTTGCAGGATTTGTGTTAGGATTGTATGTTCCGATTTTCTCAATGAAACGACCGTCACGTGGTGAGCGGCTATCGGCAGCGACAATGTGGAAAAATGCGTTATTCTTTTTTCCGTGTCTTGCAAGGCGGATTTTTACAGCCATTGTTCGATTTTTATTAAGTTTTTAAAATTTAACTTCCTTATCTTCCCGAGAAAAGGCCGGCAAATATAACACTTTTTTACAATCCCGCAAAATTAAAAAGAGGGCACCGAATTGGTACCCCCCCTTAAACTAACTTAACCTAAAACTTAAACTATGAAAAAAACTCTTCTACTATTGAATTTGCAAAGAGTGTGCCAAGGTCCTGTTTTCATAGATAAATATATTGGTAAAATTTGCATCAATTCGTTTTGAAGTTGCAGGTAGTGAGATTGTTATTGAGGATTTTGCAGGTAGTATATATGTAGATTTTCCTACCTTAAAAGTGAATCGGATATCCCCCGAATTTGTAAGGATTAGAGTTACATTTTTCCCGTTTTCGAAGAGTTTTTTAACCTTTATGCAGGCATCCACAAAATCGGAAGCGATTGACTCTTTTGCCGCTATTGTATTGTGAAAAAGGGCAAGAGTTCTGCCCGCAAAAAGAGCCTCTTTTACCCCTTCGGAACTTCTCTCTTTAGCAAGAACGAGAGTAACCGGCCTATGCGCACCGTTTTCCGAAATAGTTTTATCGTCAAGCGTTCCGTGAACATCAGACGCAGCAATAATTGTGAGATTGTTATCAACAGCCCATGATAGAACCCTCGGGTAGTACTCTCTGCTGTTAAACACCTCAATTCCGTCAAAAAGTTTCTCATCCAGCAGATTTTTTTGAAAATCCTTCATATAGGTTGAATCTACGGCCCAACCCGGGTGGTTCCATATTATAAATGCACCCTGCTTGCGAGCTTCCAGAATTGAAGCCTTCGGATCTTCGACTGCTATCGGATTTGCATCCTTAATAAAGAGCGCATTAAAGTGCCCCAATACAGCCTGTTTCCTGGTTATCTCACTCCCTTTGATAAGTATAAACCCAAGTTCATCTGCTTTTGGTTTTGCGATTTCATAAGAGGTGTTATGATCGGAGTTGAGGTATTTCTTGAAAGGCAGATACTCAATATGATCGGTTATTGCCAGAGCATCCAGCCCATCGTTCCACGCCTCCTCTACCCTGTACGTAGGCCATACCAGACCGTCGGAAAACATAGTATGAGAGTGGTAGTCGCAAATCATAACCTCATACTTGCCAACCTTCGGGAAAGAGAATTCTGCTCTTGCACTCTGTTGATATTCGGGATAATAGATCTTGTTTGGATTATATGGAGTTACCTGTTGGGCCTCGCATGGAGTCACATATGCAGTAAGAGTAATCCCGGCTGCTGCAGTGATAATTTTCAGGAGCTTTTTCATGATTTAATATTAGTTGTTTTTACCCTTTATAGTTGTAAAATTTATTTTATCGAGCTCTTCAAAAGGGATATCCATAAGTTTGTACTTCTCCCTCTCTTTGAAATTATAGTGCCACCACTCATGCTCATACGAAGTAAATCCAGCCTCAGTCATAACCGAAAGTAGTTTTGCCCTGTTTGCCGCTTTAGCCGGGTCCGGTTCATTGTAATTCAGTGATGCCTTTTCGGAGAAGTCGTCGAATGGAGTAGGCATTGGAAGCTCGGCACCAGTAACAATATCTACAAGGGTCAGGTCTATAGCGCACCCTTTGTTGTGGATGGAGCCCTTCCACGGAGCAGCAACAAATGTAGTATCGGGATATACCTCATAGAAATGCAGAGTTGCAGCATATGGCCTGTAGGCATCAAATATCTTTAAACCCAAACCCTCATTGTTCAGTTTGTTCTGAATTTCAAGAAGTGCCTCTGCAACAGGTTTGCGGGCAAAAGCTCTCGGTTCGGTATAAATTTTTTTGCCTGTAAAGTTGTTGGTATCGGCATATCTTATATCCAGTATAACTCCGGGAATATACTCTTTTAAATCTACCAGCAGATTGTCGCTGTCGCTCTCTACCGATTTTTGATAATCCTTAATATCGCTCACAATATCGAGCTTGTAAGGATTTTTGTCATTAACCTCTCCTGCACAGGAGAGTGTGATTGTTGCTGAGAACGCGAGTAACAGTGCAATCACTCCTCTGTTAATAATACTTTTCATAGCCTTTATATTGAAGTTAGAACATTAGTTTAGCAGATATTATTTGCCGGATTTTAGTCCTACAATAAGTTCATCCAACCCTCTTTTAGGAACGTGATGAGTGCCGGAACTCTCCCTCCAGTATTTGTAATCATTATCCTTAATCTCATCAATGACAACTATCTCTTTAGGCTTCCCCAAAGCAATCACCTGAATGATATCATATCTTTCGCCCAATCCGATAATCTGTGCCAGCTCCTCTCTTTTAACCGAAGCTATTATACATCCTCCGAATCCGGAATCGACAGCCTGAAGCAATATACTCTGAGCGGTAATACCGTGATCGCATGAGTAACCAGGGGCAATTACCTTGTCATGTAATTGAATAATATAAGCCGAAGGTCTCTCGCCCTCACATGGTCCGTCCCAATCTTTTAGGTACCCGGCCCAGGCCAAAGTCTTGAATATTTTTTCGTTAAGCCCCCTCTCTGCCGAAATAAAATACTTTATCGGCTGAATATTCCTGGACGAAGGTGAAAGCCTGGCTGCATCAATCATCTTTAGGAGTTCACTCTCGGGTATCTCCACCTCTTCGTAGAATCTGCGGTAACTGCGATTTTTATCGAAAGGAATCATATGTTTTAATTTTAAAGTGTCCAGGCAGTGAACAGATCCGGCGAAAGAGAATCTGCCTTGAGCAGATTCGGATGCTCCCTCTCCTCCACAATTTCATGCTCCCAGGTAATCTCCGCAGGAATATATATTGCGTAACCACCTAGCTCAAGTACAGGTAAGATGTCAGATTTAAAGGAGTTTCCAACCATCAGAAACTGATGAGGTTCGATCTTATGGTCGTATAGAATTTCCTGATAACTCTTGGTATTCTTCTCACTCATTATCTTTATTGCAGAGAAGTATCTGCTCAGGCCCGACCTCTCAATTTTAGACTCCTGCTCCTTGAGGTCCCCTTTGGTTGCAAGAACCAATGGTACTCTTCCATATAACTTCTCAAGTACATCAACTACATTAGGCATTAGTTCGATCTTTTGCCCGATGGTGTTCTTTCCCAACTCGATAATTCGGGTAATCTCATCGGTTGTAACAGCTCCATTACTTAGCTCTATCGCTGTCTCTACAAGGGAGATAATAAATGGCTTTGAACCGTAACCAAGTAACGGAAGATTCTCCTTCTCTTTTCGTAAAAGGGCACCTCTGGCCTCCTCCGGGGAGGTGAATCTGCTCATCATCTGGGCAAAAAGGTGCTCAGCCTTGTGGTAGTGGTACTCATTAACCCACAATGTGTCGTCAGCATCAAATGCTATAATCTTTATATCACTCATAACAACGCAAATCTAAGAAATTATTTGGTGGCAAAAAAAATGAGCGAAGGATTTTAGTCCCTCGCTCATATTGTTTTGTAATTTAGTTAGTTGTGAGAATATTTTGCTTTTAATTCTCTACTTTGCAACCCTTTCCAGCCATTTAACCATAGATAGCATCACAATCATTGAGAGTGTGCAGGCTATGGCGAATACAATCCAGCAGGCCCATAGCGGAACAGATGTATAGAGAATACCTCCGATAAAGAGCAGAAGGTTACCTACGGCTGTTGCTGCAAGCCATGCTCCCTGCATCAGACCTTGAAGGTGAGGAGGGGCAACTTTGGATACGAACGAGAGTCCAAGTGGTGAGATGAATAGCTCTGCAACAGTGAGAATAAAGTACATTCCAACCATTACCCAAGGGGTGAGTTTAATTGCATCGAGTTGCTCTGCAGACATTCCGGCAAGTGCCGATTTTGCAGGAAGAGCAAGTGAAACTGCAAGCATAAATATGTATGCGATTGCTGCTATACCCATACCCATTCCGATCTTTCTAGGAGTTGAAGGCTCTTTACCTTTCTTCTTGAGCGACCCGAAGATCCACATTACCACAGGAGTGAGAACAACAACAAAGAAAGGATTAACCGACTGGAAGATCTCCGCACCCTTGATAGAGGTGAATCCAAGATCTATGTTGATTACATTGAGGTTGATATAGTCTCTTGCGAAATATGTGAGAGAGTAGCCATTCTGGTGGAATGAGAACCAGAAGAAGATAACAACTCCGAATACAGCAAAGAGAGCGTAGATTCTCTGTTTGATCTCCGAAGCAGCCATTGTGATCTCATCTTTAGATGCAGGTGCATTCTTATCTTTTGCCGCTTTGGACGCAGCAGGATCGGGGAACTTATTTTTGTTGGTAACGTAAATTACAAGAGAGATGAAGATTGCAATGATTGTTGCAAAGAATGCGTAGTGGAAACCCCTGTTGAATACATCAAGATAGTTTCTTGAGAAGCTCTCAAGATTGTTAACCATACTACCGTCAAGCATCACCTGAGCAGAGTAGGTCTGTAGTTTTTCAAGTTGTTCAGGATTCATTGCCGCTCCCTGTCCCAGATATTGGTGGCAGAGTTCAGGAAGTTGTGCATTATAGTCAAATCCGTTGAATTTCAGCCACCAGTTTCTTACTGCAATCGCAATGAAAGGGGCAAAAAATCCGCCGATGTTTATAAACATGTAGAAGAGCTGGTAGCCGGCATCTCTCATATCTTTCGGTTTGCCGTTAGCATCAAGGCCGAACTTTTCGGCAACATAATCCTTATACTCTTTCTTATCGTACATCTGCCCTACTAGTGCCTGAAGGTTACCTTTGAACAATCCGTTCCCGAATGCAATAACAAGAAGGCCGGCACATGTAATTGAAAGGTATGTTGCAAGGCTTGGAACAGGTGTTGGAGTAGGAATGGCAATAATAAAATATCCGACTGCCATCAGGATGAGACCCCAAAGAATTGTGCGCTTGTAATTACGGGTGCTGTCGGCGATCAGACCCCCTACAAGTGCAAGCACATAGATGGAGGCGTAAAAGACTGAATAAATAACACCGGTAGTGGTTTCGGACAGGCCAAATTTAGCCGAGATGAACAATGTGAGAATTGCCATCATTATGTAGAAACCAAATCGCTCACCCATATTTGCGAGTGCAGCGGCAAGAAGTCCTTTCGGATGGTTTTTAAACATTTTGTTTAGTTTTTTTAGTTAAAAATATTCCTTATGCTTACAAAAATAGTATTTTTTGGATAACTTTGCTATTCACTTCAAAACATAATGGCAAAAATATTTTTCTATTTATTAGTAGTTCCTGTCTATATTTTATCGCTCATTCCGCTCAGGGGTTTTTATATTATATCTGATTTGATTGCCTTTGTGATGGAGCGGGTGGTCCGTTATCGTGCATCTGTAGTGTATATTAACCTTTCACGCAGTTTCCCCGAAAAGAGCTACTCTGAGTTGAGAAAAATCGCTCACAAGAACTATAAATATATCACCGATAATTTTGTCGAGACAATCTGGGCTGTAACCGCCAGTGAAAAGCAGCTTTCAAAAAGAGCAAGAATTGTGAATCCGGAGGTGCTGGCAGATATTTATGAGACTGGCAAGAGTGCAATGGTGGTTATGGGTCACACCGGTAACTGGGAGCTTCTGGGCTCTTTTGACTTCTATGCTCATAAGGGTGCGTTGGGGTTCGGCAATGAGCATGTAAGGTTTCTGTATAAAAGATCCAAGAATAAAACGATGGATATGCTCACATACTGGATCAGGGATCGCCACGATCCTGCCACCCTTGTGGAGTCTCACGGAGCACCAAAGTTTATGCTAAAAAGCAGACATCAGAAAAATCTATATTTTCTAATTGCCGACCAGTCGCCGCATCCCGGTTCAAAATACTCTGTGGATTTTCTGAATCAGCCCACAATGATGCTAAACGGACCGGAGCAGCTTTCAAAGCTTATGGATCTCTCTGTCGTTTACCTTGGTATGGAGAAGATTGCCCGCGGAAAATACGAGATACGTCTCACGAAAATAACAGAAAACCCAAAGGGTGAGCCCGATGGGTTTATTACTGCCAGGTATGCTCAGCTACTCGAGCAGGACATTATAAAAAATCCATCTGCCTGGCTCTGGTCCCATAAAAGATGGAAGAGAACCAGAGAGGAGATTAATCAATCAACTAAAATCGAAAAAAATGGCTAGAATTTTTAAAACCTTTGCTATGCTGGCTGTAATATCTGCAGCAGGGCAGATATCTGCTCAAGGCCAGTCAAAACAGGAGATGATACCTCAGGGGGCTATTGTTTATTCCCTCCCGTCAACAACCATCAATCTGAGGGTAGAGGCCGATTGTGAAAATTTTACAGCAGGTCCCTATGCGAAGTTCTCGCAGAAATATCTTGGTATATCTGCCAGAGAGAACAGCGGTGATACATATAAAATCAAATCGGTGACCCTGACCCCTTTCATTGAGGCCGATCAGGGTGTCAACTATCCGATTATCCTTGCAGGATCTAAAACCGCAACTGCGAACTTTCTCGAATTTACAAATCAGGGGCTCCTGATGTGGTCCGACAGCTATGCCGGGAAACAGGAGAAATTCCGCTTTTCAACCATGCAGGAGAAGCCATATCTGAACAGTGCATCTGCTACCTCGAACCTTACCAGCGAAAAGAGCACTCTTTTCAAAACCGTGCAAACGGCAACAGGAGTAGAAAGAGTGCCGGTACAACAGAGTCAGGTAGTTGAGAAGAGTCTCGAGAAAAAGGCCGAGGAGACTGCGAATCTCATTTTTAAACTCAGAGCCAAAAGGCTTGAGATTATTACCGGTGAGACAGATGCTACATTCAGCGGGGAGGCTATGAAGGCTGCAATTGATGAGATAAACAGGCTGGAAAAGGAGTACCTTGACCTGTTCTTCGGAAAGAGTTCGCACTCTTTGCAGATAATGAGTTTTGACGTAACTCCCGATCCTTCAAATCAAAAGCAGATCTATATAGCATTCAGGATATCGGAAACAGCCGGATTACTACCTGCTGACAACATTTCAGGAAGACCTGTTGTGCTCGAGCTTAAGGGTGAAGAGGAGAAGAATCCGGTATCTATGGATCTGGGCAACTCAAAGGCAAAGGTTATTTTTTACAGAAAGCCCGCGCTTGTGAATGCAAGACTTACAGATGGTGCAAACCAGCTTCTTCAGACAAGGGTGCCTGTTTACCAACTCGGTAAAATGCTGAGCTTCCCGATAGATATTGCTACGGCAAAATAGTTTAATTAATTTAAAATATAGATATTATGAGTATAGCGAACTTAAATCCGCAAAGAGTCTGGAAAAATTTCCACTCTCTGACACAAATCCCAAGACCTTCAAAAAAGGAGGGTAAGGCTGTCCTTTTCCTGGAGAAATTCGGAAAAGAGCTTGGTCTTGAAACAATCAAGGATGAACTTGGAAATATTATTATCAGAAAACCTGCAACTCCCGGTATGGAGAACAGGAAGGGTATAATACTTCAGGCACACATAGATATGGTACCTCAAAAAAACAGTGACAAGGTTCACGATTTTGAGAATGATCCCATCGTTCCAAGAGTTGTTGAGGATTGGGTATATGCAACTGGAACAACACTTGGCGCCGATAACGGTCTGGGTCTTGCTGTTGCAATGGCTGTTCTTGAAGCTAAGGATTTGGTACATGGACCTGTTGAGGCTCTTTTTACAGTTGATGAGGAGACAGGAATGACAGGGGCAAGGGGACTAAAACCGGGATTACTCAAGGGAGATATTCTTATCAATCTGGATTCGGAGGATGAGGGAGAGCTCTACGTGGGCTGTGCCGGTGGATTAGATGCAACAGCAGTTCTACCTTATGCCGAAAAGCCAGTACCTGCAGGCTACAAGGGATATAAGCTAAGTATTACAGGCCTCCTGGGAGGTCACTCCGGAATGGATATAATTCTGGGAAGAGGTAATGCCAATAAGGTGATGGCTAGAGTTTTGCTTCCGCTTATAAAAGATGCTGGTGCAGAGTTGTCTTCGATTGAGGGTGGAAGTCTGAGAAACGCAATTCCACGTGAGGCTTTTGCCACACTTGCAATTCCTGCCGAAAGCTGTGGAAAGGCTGTTGAGATCGTTAAAGCACATTATGCATTTATCCAAAACGAACTTGCACTGCAGGACGCAGGAGTTAAAGTAACTCTGGATGAGTGCACAATTCCTTCGTCAATTATTGACAGAGTTGCGGCTCTTAAGCTTGTTCAGGCTGTTTATGCATGCCCTAACGGAGTAGAGAGGATGAGCGATGCTGTTCCGGGACTTGTAGAGACATCAAATAACCTTGCAATAGTTAAGTCTGAAAATGGAAAAATAGAGGTAAAATGTCTGCTCAGAAGCTCTGTTGACAGCGCTAAGGATGTTCTGGGAGAGGCGGTTAAGGCAACATTTGAACTTGCCGGAGCAAGTGTAAGGCTTGAAGGCGGATATCCAGGATGGAAACCTAATATGGATAGCGATATTCTCAAAACGATGAAGAGTGTTTATAACAAACTATATGGTAAAGAGCCCGAAGTGAAGGCAATTCACGCAGGACTTGAGTGTGGTATTTTGGGTGGCGCCTATCCTAACTGGGATATGATATCTTGCGGACCTACAATCCGCTCTCCTCACTCTCCGGACGAAAGAGCCCTTATTCCCACTGTAGAAAAGTGGTGGAACTTTGTGATTGAGGTTCTTAAAGAGGCTCCGGTTAAAAAATAATTTGCCTGAACCAAATTAATAACTATATTTGCAGCCCTTTAATTAAAATAAATTAATAATTATGTTAAAACAGTACGAAACCGTTTTCATTGCAACTCCCGTTTTATCTGATGCTCAGATAAAGGAAGCGGTAAAGAAGTATCGTGACCTTATCGTCGAAAATGGCGGCGAAATTGTTCACGAAGAAGACTGGGGCCTTAAGAAACTGGCCTATCCTATTCAAAAGAAAACCACCGGGTTTTATCATTTGATTGAATTTAAAGCACTCCCTGAGTTTATCGAGAAACTCGAAATCCAGTACCGCAGGGATGAGCGTATTATCAGATTCCTCACATTTGCAATGGATAAACACGCTGTTGCTTATGCCGAGAGAAGAAGAAACAACAAATCAGAATCTAAAACCAAGGAGGAATAATTATGTCACAGGCAAATAACGAGATCCGTTACCTTAACCCTCCTACAGTTGAGGTTAAGAAGAAGAAATACTGCCGTTTCAAAAAAGCAGGTATTAAATATGTAGATTACAAAGATGCTGAGTTTCTTAAAAGATTTTTGAATGAGCAAGGTAAAATTCTGCCACGCAGACTTACCGGAACATCTCTTAAATTTCAAAAGAAGGTTTCTCAGGCAGTTAAAAGAGCAAGGCACTTGGCATTGCTTCCGTATGTAACCGATTTATTGAAATAAGCAGGAGGAGAGAAAATGGAAATTATATTGAAACAGGATGTTCCTAACTTAGGGCACAAAGACGATGTGGTTATCGTTAAAAACGGATATGCCGTAAACTACCTCATTCCTCAGGGAATGGCTATTATGGCAACATCTTCTGCAAAAAAGGTTCACGCCGAGAATATGAGGCAGAGAGCTCACAAAGAGGCTAAAATTCGCGAAGAGGCTACAGCGCTTGCTGCTAAACTCGAAGGAGTTCAGGTTACTCTTGCTACCAAAGTAAGTTCTACAGGCAAAATTTTCGGATCGGTGAATAACATTCAGGTTGCAGATGCTCTTGCTGAAAAAGGATTTACAATTGATCGCAAGAATATTACAATCACCGGCGAAGCCAGTATCAAAGAGGTGGGTATTTACGACGCAGTCGTAAAATGCCACAAGGAGATAAAGGCTAACATTAAGATTGAAATCGTCGGCGAAGAGTAATACTTTTTCAAATATTAAAAAAACCGCCAACATTCGGCGGTTTTTTTTGTTTAGTTATCAGATAAATATTTTTTTTAATCATCAAATTATATTAATTTCGCAATAACAGAACTTACAAATTAAAACGCCATGAAAAAAATCTTAACTTTTTGTATGATTTTGGTATCTGCTGCGGCATTTGCGCAGACCCAAAACAGTTCGGGGAAGTACGGTCCTTATCTTACCAATAAATTTTTCGATAACTGGTTTATATCTGCAGGTGGCGGTGTCAATGTATTATACGGAGAACAAGATACTAAGGCATCAATAGGTTACCGCATGTCACCAGCTCTCGATCTCTCTATCGGTAAATGGATTACTCCTACTATCGGTGTAAGAGCTCAGTATGCAGGTCTCTCTGCAAAGGGTGTTACATCAAATCCTACACTTGCAAAATTTGTAGATGGAGCATCAAGCGAATACAGCGGATACTCCGATGAAAAATTCAACTTCTTCAATATCCACGGCGATCTTCTCTGGAATATCTCTAATACAATCGGAGGATACAGAGCGGACAGAACATGGGATTTTATTCCATTTATTGGAGCCGGTTATGCAAGATCTTGGAAAGAAGATGTTAATCCGGTTTACAAAGAGGCTGCTGTCAGCACAGGTATATTGAATAATATCCGTCTATCAGACGCGGTTGACTTCAATATCGAGTTTAGAGTACTCCTTGTTAACGGTCGTTTCGACGGTTACAAAGTTGGACAAGGAATTGAAGAGATTCCTTCACTTACAGTAGGTTTCGGTTACAACTTTGCTAAGAGAAACTTCGACAGACCAGCACCTCCTGTTGTTCCTGATTACTCTCCTTATACACAAAAAATCAGCGAACTGGAAGCTCAGCTTGCAGAAAAAGATGCAAAAGCTAACAAACTTGCTAGCGAACTTCAGAATGAGAAGAACAAGCCTGCTAAAGAGGTTGTAAAACAAGAGGTTATTGTTCCAAACATTACTGTAATGTTTAAGCTTGGTAAATATGATATCTCTGAAAGAGAGATGCTTAATATCCAAAATTTTGCCGATGCAATCAAGAAAGTCCCTGGAAAAGTATACACCATTATGGGTATTGCCGACAAACAAACAGGAACAAGCAAGAAAAATCAGGCTTTAAGTGAAATGAGGGCAAAACAGGTATATGATGCTCTTGTTAACAAGTTCGGAGTAGATCAGAATATGCTTAAGCTGGATCCTAAGGGTGATACTTACCAACCTTACGGAAAACCTTACCTGAACAGGGTTGCAATTATAGAAAACAAATAGTATAATTGATTATCATATTAGCCGGTTTATTTAGTAAACCGGCTTTTTTTTTTTATCTTTGATTTGACAACAAATATTATTTCTATGAAAAAAGCTTTTTTTACACTTTTAATCGCTCTCTTCTCCTGCTCTGTAATTACTGCTCAGACAGTGAGTGTTCCTGCAAAGGAGAGTTTCAAAGGTAATTGGTTTATATCTGCTGGTGCGGGTGCTCTTGTTTATGTTGGTGAGTCCGATGATAAAGCATCTTTTTCTGACAGAATAGCCCCAAATTATGAATTTTCTATTGGTAAGTGGGTAGATCCTCTCTTTGCATTCAGACTACAACTCTCAGGTTTTAGTGCTAAGGGAGCGACAGGTTCTGGTGCCCCTTATGTAGATCTTAATAATAGATTTGATAACGGATATTATGCCGAAACATTCGATGTTACATACCTGCATCTTGATCTCCTCTTCAACTTTTCGGCTTGGGCCGGTTGGGCAAGAGAGAAGAGATTTGTAGAGTTTATGCCTATGGTCGGAGTCGGCTGGGCACACTCATCAAAGAGCGGAGTAGATTTTAACAATGACAATGCTGCTGTAACAGGTGGATTGCTAACTAAATTCAGAATATCAAAATCGGTGGATTTTAATATCGAATTAAAGGGAACACTTGTAAATGAAAACTTTGACGGTGTAACTGGCCGTAGGAACGGAGAGGGAATGGCTACAGTGACTGCCGGAATCTCCGTTAAGCTCTAAATCGTCTTAACTATAAAAAATAGTTATGCAACTAAACAAAATAGTTGCATAACTATTTTTTTTAGTTATATTTGTACTAAATAAGATTTAAAGGTTATGGAAAAACTTACTGTAAAAGAGGAGGAGATAATGAATATCTTCTGGGAAAAAGGAGAGTTGTTTGTAAGGGAACTACTTGATCATTACAATGATCCTAAGCCTCACTTTAACACTTTGTCTACTATAGTAAGAGGGCTTGAAGATAAAAATTTTCTGAATCACCACTCTTTCGGAAGTACATACAGATACTTTCCGGTTGTTACGAAAGATGAATACACAAACTCTGCTCTTAAGAGCGTGGTGAATAAATATTTTCACAATTCATACCTGGGGGTAGTATCCTCGCTGATAAAGGAGGAGAAGATTTCACTGGATGAGTTAAAGAGGCTGATTAATCAGGTTGAGACAGGGGGTAACGCAAAATAGAGTGATGTTATGGGAGAGTTTACACTATATATTATAAAGGCATCTGTATATACGGCGCTCTTTTTTCTATTCTACAAACTTTTTTTAAGTAGAGAGACTCTTCATAAGTTTAACAGGGTTTTACTCCTTTCCATAGTGATTCTTTCGTTTGTGCTCCCTTTTGTAAAACTCTCGATTGAAACGAGCGTGGCCGGGGTCGGAGATCCCGGACTGATCTTTAAAGATCTGTTTTATGTGGTAGAGGATAGTGCCACCGAGGAGGCATCTCCAGTATGGGCAAGAGTGCTTGTTACAATATACTTTGCCGGTGTGGCAGGTGCATTTATAGCTCTATGCATCTCATATATTAAAATGCTGATTATTATCCGCAGGAGTGGGAGCGTATCAGAAGAAAACGGAATAAAGCTGAGGATTTCCGACAGCAACATATCTCCCTTCTCATGGATGAATACCTATGTTATTAGTCGTTCCGACTATGAAAATGAGGGAGAGATTGTCGCTATACACGAGAGGGCTCACATACTCAAGAGGCACTCTGTGGATATCATGATAAGCCAGATTGCACTTCTATTCCAGTGGTTCAATCCTGCAATATATCTATTGAAACAGGAGTTACAATCTATTCACGAGTATCAGGCCGATGAGGCCGTTATAAACTATGGCATCGATGCAAAAAAATATCAATTATTATTAATCAGAAAAGCCGTGGGTCAGAGGCTGTTTGCTATGGCTAACAGTTTTAACCACGGTGAGTTAAAAAAGAGAATTACAATGATGGTAAGAGAAAAATCAAAAAAAGGAAGCGCTCTTAAAGCCCTTCTCCTGGCTCCTGCAGCTGCAATTGCCTTAATAGCTTTTGCATCGGAAAAAGTATCTGCAAAAACTGAGATTATCTCAAAAGCAGATATCGTTACCCTTGCTGGCAATAATACTCCGGTACTCTCCGACACGATCAAGGTCAAAACATCGGGACAGAAGAAGGAGATTAAGATTATTAAAAGAACCGGTGCTAAGGATATATTTCTAGTAAACGGTAAAGAGGTTCCGGCAGATTCAATGCAAAACATCACTATTCATGTTGATTCAACATCCGGAGTTACAAAATATATGAAGATCAGGATTGTGACAAAGGACTCTGCCAGCACTAACTTTAATACTAACACTGTAGTGGTTAAGGGTGAGAGAGTGAATGGTCAGTTTATTGTTAAGGATAGTGCTTCAAAGCACGATGTAGGTAGCAAGAAGGTTGTCTTAAGAACCGGTACGGGGGGTGATGTACTGGTAATCGTAGATGGTAAGGAGTATCCCGGTTATGATAAATTAGATCCGAATAAAATAGAGAGCGTAACTGTTCTCAAAGACGAAGCTGCCACTAAGCTATACGGCGAAAAGGGCAAAAACGGAGTCATAATTATTGTAACAAAAACAGCAAAATAGGCTCATTCAAGGGAAATTTTGTGTACCTTTGGAATCCTTTTTCCAAAGGTATTTTTTTAAATATGAAACAAGATATTCAAATTGCAGAATTAATCAAGTCGGAGGAGAACAGGCAGCTTCACGGCATAGAGCTTATTGCCTCCGAAAACTTTGTTACACCTCAGGTGCTGGCAGCACTTGGCAGTGTGTTAACAAACAAATATGCCGAAGGCTATCCGGGTGCAAGATACTATGGCGGATGTGAAGTTGTAGACCAGGTCGAGCAATTAGCTATTGACAGGTTATGCAAGCTTTTTGGAGCTGAATATGCTAATGTTCAACCTCACTCAGGTGCTCAGGCAAATATGGCTGTTTTTGTTGCCTGCCTTAAACCTGGAGATACATTTATGGGGCTTGACCTTGCCCACGGAGGACACCTTACTCACGGCTCCCCTGTGAATATTTCCGGGATGTGGTATAAAGCTGTAAGCTATGGACTCAATGAAGAGACCGGGCTTGTGGATTACGACGATATGGAGCGTAAAGCAAAGGAGTTTAAACCAAAGCTAATTATCGGAGGAGCATCTGCTTACTCGAGAGAGTGGGATTATGAGAGAATGAGAAAGATTGCAGATAGTATAGGTGCTCTCTTTATGGTTGACATGGCTCACCCTGCAGGTCTTATAGCAGCAGGTTTGCTTAAGAATCCGGTAAAGTATGCTCACATTGTTACCTCTACAACTCACAAAACACTTAGAGGTCCTAGAGGTGGAGTTATACTGTTGGGCCAGGATTTCGATAATCCTTTCGGAATAACTACTCCAAAAGGTGAGATAAAAAAGATGTCTGCAGTTATAAATTCTGCGGTTTTCCCTGGTATTCAGGGCGGTCCGCTTGAACACTGTATTGCTGCAAAAGCTGTATCGTTCTACGAAGCACTTCAGCCGGAATTTGTCAACTATCAGACTCAGGTTCGCAATAATGCACAGGCAATGTCAGTTGCATTCCTGGCAAAAGGATATAAAGTAGTTTCAGGAGGTACCGATAACCACCTTATGCTTATTGATTTGAGAAGTAAATTCCCTGAGATTTCAGGCAAGATGGCTGAGAACGCACTGGTAAGGGCAGATATTACCGTTAATAAGAATATGGTACCTTTCGACAGCAGATCGCCTTTCCAAACTTCCGGAATCCGCGTGGGTACACCGGCGGTTACCTCAAGAGGTCTCGTTGAGAAAGATATGCCGTTTATTGTAGAGCTTATAGATAAAGTTCTTTCAAATATATCGGACGAAAAGGTGATTGCAGAGGTGAGAGAACAGGCACGCAAAAAGATGCACGGTTTACCGCTTAATATCTGGTAGATACCTTGTTTTAAACTGGAAGAATCTATTTGTGTGATTAAAATATGGAAGGGGAATCTCGGAAACGGATTCCCTTTCCGATTTATTTACACTTCTGTCGCAAACTTCAAACCTGTTAGCCGGACGATCACTCTCATTCCAGTTGAATCCCTTTAGCTTCATTTTGGCTGCGCTCAGAGTTACAATAGGAAATGCATCGCTCTCAATCTCCTGTATATACTTAACTCTCTGAATTTTGTTTTCGGATATAAGAGCCTTCATAGCCCTGCACTCCTTCTGGTTCATAGTTGTAATCACACTGTCCTCAGAGAAAAAGAATACAACAGAGACCCCGCCAAGTGCATCAAACCGGGAAATTTCATTATTTGTAAAGTAACCAATAATATCTGCCCCCTTTATTTGATTATAGTGTACAGAATCCTGTTTTGCAATTGTATAGGCTCTCGACATGAGTTCCACCTTATAGACGGCTCTGTTTTTGATCAAGAGCTGAATGCTGTCGGAGGTGAACTGATTATTCTCGTTCCACAACCTCGGATCTCCGTATAGTCTTGCCAGAGAGTCAAGAGAGGTGAACACAAGCGAGTCGCAAACCCCCTGAAGATTGCTTCGGTGTATCTTCACTTTATGATATGCGTGCAGATATCTAATAGTGGTTGTGTCGGCAAAATGCGGCGTTTTAACTACAGCGGAGGAGTCCGGTTTACTGTGAGCGGAAGAGTCGATATTGCGGGCAGATAATGTATCTGAAGGAGGAGCGGCTACTGCCACCTGTTTTGCACTGCTATCTTTAGGTTGCGGTTTTGGCCCCGCCGGAGCAGCTCCCTTTTTTACAGGAGCCTGTTTCTCAAGAGTCTTAAGAAGCGATTCAAATGCATCCTTGTTTGCAAGCGTAGCTCGAAATTCGGCATTTGATCTCTCCACCGAATCGGTCTGAGAATATAGTTTAGAATCGTACTTGAGAGTATCTGCATTTATAAATAGGGTATCCGCTACACCCTTGTCAAAAGAGTAGTATGCGGCAGATGCATTTTTTGTAAGCAGTGCACTTTGAGGGTTATCAAGATATCTGCCGTAATCGCCGAAAAAGATAGCAGATTGAGCCGTATCAATAATCTGAACACTTCTGAAAAGTTCTGCGTTGGAAATTCTCTTCTGGAAGATCAGGCTATCCGCCCAGATCTCCTGGTCGGGGGTATTCATATAGACACCTCCTGAGAATCGATATAACTCTTTTTTTCTGTCGTAAAGGCCTTTTGAAAACCTCATGAAATCAGATCCACGCCAGCCTAAACTCTTCCCCAGAAAATGGATATTTTCGGTTTCGGGGAAATATAACACAGAGTCGGATTTCATAGAGAGAGAGTCATTTTTGATCTCTACACTGCCGGCGAATTTATACATTCTCTTCTTCGCATCATATACTCCCGTAATGCTCTCAATTGCATTCGAATCTTTGGTGAGAATTGCTCCGCCATAATTGAATATTGCAACAGAATCCTTTGTGTGGTAATCCATTATCATTGTCCTGAGACGATTGTTGTCCTTGTCGGTCAACTCCACCAGGTGCCCTCTGAATTCAGCGAGATTGGCATCGGCAACATAGTGGATCAGGTCGCTTGTAAGACGGGTATTCTTCTGAATTATCTGCACATTACCCTTAGCATCAAGTATGTTTGTGACAACATCCCAGATTGCCGAGTCGCAGATGATAAATGTATTGTTGTGAACAAACTGAGCATTGCCGCTAACTTTACGGTATGTTCTGCCATCGGGTAGCTGAACGATCTCCGCAGAGTTGGCGCTTATCAATCTTAATAGCCTGGACTCATCCTTCTGAGCCTTTTGTTGCTCACGGGCAGATATTCCGGCAGAAAGAACAAGCAATGAGATCAGATATAGGACCCGCTTCATTTCTTAATCCAACCCTCCCTTGTAAACGGACAGTTCTGGAATGCAGCATCAATTTTAATATAGGTTGTAGCCTGATTCTGCTTAATAAACTTGTCTATCGCATCATTTGCAGCCTTATTCTTGGCAAGATTCAACATTATATTGAAATCATCCTTGATATTTACTGTATGAGATGGAATAACCTTTTCCAGCTTAATTATCTTATAGATTGTATTTCCGGTATTACCCTCATAGTCAAGAGATTCAAAAGGTTCGGATATTTCACCAACTTTCATATCCTTAATAGCAAGGTAGTCATTGGGTTTTAGCTGATCCTTATCGAAAAGAACTGATCCTGTGTTCTCGTCGGCCATTGTTCCACCGTTAAGGAACGACTTAGGATCCTGAGAGTACATTCTGGCAGCGTTGTCAAATTTAATTGAGTCTGCAAGGATGAGTGTCTTGATAGAGTCAAGTTTTGCAAAGGCTTTGCTCCTGTCTTCCCCTGTATATATAGGCTTCAGGAGTATGTGGCGTGCATTGAACATATCTCCGTCCCTTGCAATTAGCTGGATAATGTGAAAACCGTCCGGGGTCTCAACAATCTGAGAAACCTGGCCTGGTTTGAGAGTAATTGCGGCATCGGAGAAGGCGGGCCAGAAGAGCTGTTTTGCAGTCATCCCCAACTCACCACCGCGGGCAGCCGATTTAGGGTCCTGAGAGTAGATAGTTGCAAGGGCCGAGAACTTCTCTCCCTTGATAATTCTCTCGCGTATCTCCAGAAGTTTCTCCTTAATAGCCATTACAGCTTCGGTTTTACTTGGATAGAGAACGATCTGACGTATCTGATATTGAGTAGGAATAATAGGAAGACTATCCTTTGATGTGTTTTTATAGAACCTCTGTACATCCGAAGGTGTTAGTTCCGGAGATTTTTCTACGATTTTGGATTGCATCTGCTGTACAAGAGACTGGTCTGAGAATGTTTCACGCCACTCCTCCTTTATTTTGTACATCGGTTTTCGGAAATACTCCTCCATCTGCTTCTCTCCGCCCAACTGCGACATAATCTGTTGAATCCTGTTATTCAGCTCCTGTTCAACTGTTTCGTAATTAACCTTTAAACTGTCGAGTCTCGCCTGATTGAGAAAGAGCTTTTGAACGAGCATATTCTCAAGAACTTCGCAACGTATATATTTGTCGGTTGTTACACCCTGTACCATCATCATCTGAACCTCATTCTCCAGGGCAGAGAGCTGAATCATATCACCTCCTATGAGAGCTACTGTTTTATCTATAACACCCGAAGGAATCTTTTGTCCGAATGCGGGCAGATTGATGCTCATTGCTGCTAATGCGATAAACAGTGGGTATAACCTTTTTTTCATTTACCAGAAAATTTGAAATTTGTTTTTAAATCTTTGTTCTCTATTGCCTCTTTTACTAAATCCTGTTCAAGTTGAGTAAGCAGGGCCTGTTTCCTTTTTGAAAGAATAATCTCCTTAATCTTGGGTTTATGGTACTCAAATGGTGCAGGTGCGTCAGGGGCAATCTTTTGAGCGAAGTAAACGTAGTAGTTAAAGAGGCTGTCGCTTGTCTCAATGCAAGATTTGGACCAAGCTGCTCTTTCGCAGGATTCGACATCTATAGGGAGTTCTCTCGCAACATTTGAAATATCTGTCCATTCGTTGTTGAAATTGTTGTAACGATCGGCAGAATTGTAACTTACGCGCTGAAGCTCTTCAATATCCTCAGTATATGGGGAGTCGTAAAGTTTTTTGATAAGCTGGTTGTTAGGGGAGTTTTTAGATATCTTAATAACCCTGGCCTTTACTACCGATGAATTTCTTGAAAAGTTAGAAATATTGTTCTGGTAGTATTTAAGGCACTCATCATCGGTAATGTTGGTGTCGAGTCTCTCCTCCACATATTTCTGTTCAAACCTGAAAACGAGCAGAGAGTTTCTATACTCCTCGATCTCTTGTCTCACATCCTTCTCATCGGCAGACAGCTCCTTTTCGGCCTTTTTGGCCAGAAGATTTTTAACCGCCCAGGATGTTACATATTGTTTAAGCATCGAAATGCTGTCGGACTCGTTGGTTCCCGGAGGGATAAGGGCTTTTATGTCGGATTGGTACAGTGCCTTTCCGTTAAGCTGTGCAACCTTTTCATCGTCCTTAATAAAATTGAGATACTTACACGATGAGAGCATCAGCGCAGTAATAATCAAAGTTGCAGTTAAACCTCTTTTCATACTAAAATGGTTTGCATTAATTGACAAAGGTAGCATTTTTTGTTAATTTAGCTGGTAAATACTTAGCTATGAAAAAATCGATTATTATTGCATTAATGCTGTTAGCGATTGTAACATCGTGCAGCAGTAAAAAGAGTGAACCAATGAATAAAACAATAGTTGAGAGAATAGCCGACTCACTGTCGGCAGGGTGTGACAGCATTCCTCACGATTTGATCCTTAGGGGTATAAGTCAGGCAGCCGCACAATGGAGAGCCCAGGACGGTAGTGAAAAGGAGTTCGAGGAGTTCTGCATGAAGAATTTCATGAAGAGTCCATCGCAAAAAGAGATGCTATTTAACAAATTATCAGCCTCTTTTGAAATTCTGTTCGCTCATCTTGGGGAGGTGAGTACGCTTCTTAAAAAACCACTTCACCTCGATACAGGTCCTTTGTCTGAATCCGATTATATTTTCGGAGCTTATGAGCCGGGGGCTCATATGAAGGATGATCTGTACGATAATAAAATAGCTTACATATGTATACTGAACTTCCCGTTTTATGACCTAAACGAAAAAAATAGTCTAGGGTCGGAGTGGAGCCGACTGGAGTGGGCATATGCCAAACTGGGTGATATGTTTACACCACAGCCACCTGCAAAGGTTAACCAGCTTATTGCAGACGCAGCTCTGAGAGCGGAGAGCTACATTTCGGAATATAACATTATGGCCGGTTCTTTGGTAAATGATAAAGGCAACAGACTATTTCCCGAAGGGATGAAGCTGCTCTCCCACTGGAATCTCAGAGATCAGATAAAATCCGATTATGCACCTGTGCCCGATAATCTGGAGAAACAAAAGATGATATACCAGGTGATGATGAGAATTATAGACCAGAGTATTCCTGCCGAGGTTATCAATGATGCCTCCTATACATGGAATCCGTATACCAATGATGTATACAGGGATGGGAAAAAAGTAGAGGTAAAGAGTGAGGGAGGCAAGAGATATGAGGTTCTCCTGGATCAGTTCAGGACTCAGAGAGAGGCCGATAAGTACAACACCGCTTACCCAACTGCCATAAAACGTGCATTTGACGGGCAGATGCAGATTCCGGTCGAGGAGATCGAGAAGATGTTTTCAGAGTATATGAGCTCTCCTGAGATTAAAAAATTGGCCCAGGTAATCAGCGATAGACTGGGAAGGCCTCTGGAGGCTTATGATATCTGGTATGACGGATTCAAAGCCAGAAGTACAATATCGCTTGAGAGCCTCGATGCAATTACGACCAAAAGATTTCCGACAGCAGAGGCATTCGATGCCGATATCCCGCAAATGCTGGTTAAGCTGGGTTTCTCAAAAGAGAAGGCAGATTGGCTTGGAGGTGCGATTGTGGTTGAGGCAGCCAGAGGTTCCGGACACGCCCAGGGTGCCGCCGGACGGAACGACCTCGCAAGATTGCGAACCAGACTATCTCCTAAAGGCATGGATTATAAAGGTTTCAATATAGCAGTTCACGAGCTGGGGCATAATGTAGAGCAGACAATAAGCATGAGAGAGGTGGATTACTATCTGCTCAACGGAGTCCCTAATACAGCATTCACAGAGGCGAATGCATTCGTTTTCCAAAAGAGGGATATGCAGATTCTGGGCTTCCCTCAGATTGATAAGGATCAGCGGACAAAGAGTGAAATGGATATCCGCTGGGGTGCCTTTGAGATTATGGGTGTGGCGCTCGTGGATATAAATGTTTGGCGGTGGATGTACGATAATCCAGAGGCAACCCCTGCGCAGTTGCAGAAAGCAGTTATCGACATATCTCTCGATATTTGGAACAGATATTTTGCACCTGTTATTGGAGTTAAAGACTCTCCGATTCTGGCAATATATTCACATATGATTAACTATCCTCTGTATCTGGCAAATTATCCGCTTGGCCATATTATTGAGTATCAACTGGAGAAATTCTATGAAGGAAAGGATCTTGCAAAAGAGATAGAGAGAGTATACTCAATTGGAAGCGTTACCCCGAAAGAGTGGATGAAGAGGGCTACCGGCGAGGAGATCTCTGCAAAAGCAATGCTTAAGTAACTATTTTGCCTCCCTATAGAGGCGACCCTGATATGTGTCGAGCTCTTCGAGTCTCTTTTCAAGAAGCCTGAGGAGTTCGACATTTCTTATTTTCCCCCAAGGCATCGAGTTTACAAATTTAGGAGGAACCTCTCCGGCAAATCGCTCTATGTAAAGGTTGGGGCGAAGTCTCTCAAGGAATGAGATGAAGAAGTCGATATAATCTTCGAGAGAGAATTGTATAAAATCTTCGGGGTGCTCTGCATATTCCCGCTCCATAGCAGTCCCCTTTATAATCTGTAATTGGTGAAACTTTACCGAATTCAACGGAAGTTTGTTGATGGTTTCTGCCATCTCAAGCATCATCTCTCTGGTCTCTCCCGGAAGACCGAATATAAAGTGAGCTCCCTGGTGTAAACCTCTTGCCGCAGTAGCCTCCACCGCCCTCGTGGCAGATGCAAAATCGTGCCCTCTGTTTATTCTCAGAAGGGTTTTGTCGTAACAGGACTCAATTCCGTATTCGATTATAACTATGTGTTTTGCAGATAACTCCTTTAGGTAGTCGAGAATCTCCTCATCTACACAGTCGGGGCGGGTGCCAATAACAATTCCGCTTACCGAAGGGTGGGAGAGTGCCTCGGAGTATAGCTCCTTTAGTCTTGTCAGAGGTGCGTATGTGTTTGAATATGACTGAAAATATGCAAGGTAGCTGCCTGCCCTGCGATAGCGGTTCAGGTGAAAACGGATTCCCTCCTCTATTTGTGTGGTCACACTCTTTGATGGGACACTGTAGGAGGGGTGGAATGCATTGTTATCGCAATAGGTGCACCCGCCCCGGCCAACCTTCCCGTCACGATTCGGACAGGTGAAACCGGCATCGATCACTATTTTTTGAATCCTGTGTCCGAAATGCTCTTTGAAAAAATCTACGTAATAGTTGTACCTTTTTCTTTCGGTCATTTTATAATAGGCTCTTTTACAGGTACTCTGATTTTGAATACAGCCTTTTTGATTATTCCGTTTCCAATGAGCGGTGCATGTGCATCGTGTGGGTAAAGTAGTGCAAAATATGATGGAATGAGGCTTATGAACAGGTCTGGTTCCTCCTCCAGGAATGCAATATCCTTTTCGTTGTCATAAGATATTTTGTCGGCAGCACAGCGTCCCCTGTCTCTTATGCCAATCGTTTCATCGCCCTTGATCAAAACGTGTATATCTATATATGAGTCGTGGATCTCAAGTTTAGGAATCTCCATGCCTTTTCCCTCTCCTTCCCAAATAGAACAGTACAACTCCCTTCCCTCAATTTCATATTCACCCGGCTCAAGCTCTTCGAAACCATTTTGTCTCATAAATCTGAATGCCTTCTCAAAAAGTGGGTGGAGCTTTAAATATCTCTCGAAACCCTTTACAGAATCAATAATCATTTCCCTTTAGTTTTTATACAAATATACTATCTTTGTAAGGATAGACACCAATTTACATTTTAAAAAAAAGTTAAGATGCATAAAATCTGCACAAAAATCGTTTTTGCCGCTCTGCTTATACTTTCAGGTACATCCCTGCACGCCCAGTATGACGGTAAACACGAGTGGAGAGCCGTATGGATAGCCACTGTTAATAACATCGACTGGCCATCTGCTCCGGGTCTAAGCTCAGAGCAACAAAAAAGAGAGCTGATTGAGTATCTCGATTTGTTCAAAAAATTGAATATCAATGCTGTAGTATTGCAGATAAGGCCTACTGCCGATGCTTTCTACAAATCGGAGCTCGAACCTTGGTCGATTTATCTTACAGGTAATCAATCAAAAGCTCCTGTTCCTTTCTACGATCCACTTGAGTTTGCAATAAAGGAGGCACATAAAAGGGGAATCGAACTCCATGCCTGGCTCAATCCATACAGAGTTTCCCAGGATACCACAAACCTTAAGGATATGGCCTCAGGACATATTGCCAGAAAGCATCCCGAAATGTTTGTCAAGCATACAAAAAAATACTATTTCGATCCTGCATTTCCCGAAACAAGAGAGTTCCTCTGCAGGGTTATTAAAGATATTGTTACAAGATATGATGTAGATGGAATACATTTCGACGACTACTTCTATCCGAACAATGACTTTAAGGATGACTACTCTTTCTCGATTCACAACAGGGGCTACAAACCAGAGGATAAGATGGCCTGGAGAAGAGAGAATGTCGACATGGTTGTAAAGATGCTCAGGGATACTATAAAATCGGTAAAACCTTGGGTTAAGTTCGGAATCAGTCCTTATGCAATCTGGAGGAATAACGATCTGGATCCTCGCGGGTCAGCCACAAAGAGCTACTCTTATACAAACTATGACCATCTGCACGCCGATATTCTCAAATGGATGGAGATGGGTTGGGTAGATTATATTTTGCCTCAGTTCTATTTCAATATCGGATATCCCGCTGTGGATTTCGATGTAATCACAAAGTGGTGGGAGGATTACTCATACGGAATTCCGCTCTATGCCGGGCTGGCAACCTATAAACTTGACAAAAATTCCAAATCGGAAGCTTGGAGAAGTGCCGACGAAATAGGCAAACAGATAGATCGAATCAGGTCAAAGGCCGGATATTTTGGAGCCTGCTACTTCAATGCCAAGGATTTTAAAGATAATAAACTGGGCATCAATGAACTTATTGCAAATAAGTACAGCCATCCTGCAATACCGCCGGCTCTGAAGGGTTTCAGCACGACTCCGCCGGCCGCTCCTATACATACAAAGATCCACGCACAGGGAGATAAAATTGAGCTTAAATGGGAACCATCCAATAAAAAGGATCTGCCCGAAGCCTGCTATTATGTGATATATTGTTTCCCACAGGGAACCGAACCCGATTTTGGCAGAGGCGATGCAATTGTTGAGATTACAGGAGAGAGGAGTTTTGTGTTAAAGGCAAAGCCGGGATATGATTACTACGTATCTGCCCTTGACAGGCTCCATAATGAGAGCGCTGCCGTAAAATTTTCCAAATAAATCTTAATAAACGAAAAATCAACACGATATGAAAAGGATTTTACTATTAACCGCCTCATTTGTATTTATCTGCGGATCTCTGTTTTCGCAGGTAAAAGCAGATATTGCCCGTTTCGAGGGAATTGCAAAGGGTGTCAAGTCTCAGTTTGCACCCGACCGTCGAGCCAAGGTTTTTGAAGCAAAACTTGAGGTTGCAAAAGATTCTTCACTTGTTCTTAAAGGTTCTACAACCGAGAAAGATGCTAAGGATGAGCTTTTAAAACAACTTGCTTCGGGCGGGATAACCGTTACGGATAAAATGGTTCTATTACCTGATCCTCAGCTGGGCGATAAGACCTACGGACTCACTGCACAGTCGGTAATTAATTTCAGGTACGACCCTGATTACTCGGAAGAGTCTGCAACTCAGACTATTCTTGGTATGCCTCTAAGAATTCTCGAAAAGAGCGGAGGATGGTACAGATGTATAACTCCCGAAGGCTATATTGCGTGGGTTTCGGGGAGCAGTGTTCAGCCTATGAATGAGAAGGAGTACAACGAGTGGAAATCTTCTCCTAAACTTATTATCACAACACACTATACCCTCTTCCGAGAGGAGCCTAGTGAAAAATCCACAGTAGTTATGGATGGCGTTTGGGGAAATGTAGTTGTAAAGAGTGGTGAATCGGGAAATTGGTACAAAGTGGCTCTTCCTAACGGAAAGAGTGCATATCTGCTTAAATCCTGTGCTGCCGATTTTAACAAGTGGCTCGATAGCAGAAATATCACTCCAGAGTCTCTTGTTGCAACTGCCAAACAGTTTCTCGGTTTCCCATATATGTGGGGCGGGACATCAATCAAGGCAGTTGATTGCTCAGGATTTACAAAAAGCGTATATTTCCTTAATGGGGTAATTCTGGAGAGAGATGCTTCACAACAGGCGCTTACAGGAGAGCATGTAGATATATCTGCCGGATATGGTAACCTTAAGGTTGGAGATCTTCTATTCTTCGGAACAAAGGCATCGGAAGGGAAGCGTGAAAGAATCACACACGTGGGAATGTATATAGGCAATGGCAGGTTTATTCACTCTGCCGGATATGTTCACATCAACTCTCTGAACACCTCCGATCCCGACTATAATGATGTTGAGAAGAGGCTGGTTCGTGCAAGAAGAGTGCTTACCAAAATAGATGGCGATGAGGGAATTGTTTCGATTAAAAAACACCCTTGGTATTTTTAAGTAACTTGTAATTATTGATATATGACAACAAGAAGAGATTTTCTCCGTACAGCCGGAGTAGTTACGGCAGCTGCGGCAATCCTGAATCCGTTTGAGATTTTTGCTCAGACAAGAAAAGATTCCAGGGCAATTTCCGGAAGCAAAAAGATGCAACTTACATTTCGCCCTTATGATGCTCAGATGAGGCACGTTTTTACAATCGCTAACTCGTCAAGAACTACGACTCCTATTGTTCTTACCGAAATATCATACGACGGTATGGTAGGTTACGGTGAGGCGGCTCTACCTCCATATCTGGGAGAGACACAAGCTTCGGTAATGGAGTTTCTTAAGAAGGTTGATCTTTCAAAGTTCAGCTCACCTTTTGAGATTCAGGATATAATGACATATATAGAGTCTCTCTCTACTAACAACACAGCAGCAAAGGCCTCTGTAGATATTGCTCTTCACGACCTGGTAGGAAAGATCATGGGACAACCTTGGTGGAAAATATGGGGCTTCAATGCCGCAAATACGCCAAATACCTCATTTACCGTAGGTCTGGATACCGAGGAGGTAGTTAAGGAGAAGACCAAAGAGGCGTCACCGTACAAAGTGATTAAGGTTAAACTGGGACGCGACGAAAAGACCGACAAGATGATGATAGAGACAATACGCTCGGTAACCAACACCCCAATTTGCGTTGATGCCAACCAGGGATGGAAAGAGAAGCACTATGCGCTCAATATGATCCACTGGCTTAATGAGAGGAATGTTACTATGATTGAGCAACCTATGTCGAAGTATCTTTACGATGAACACGCCTGGTTGACCGAAAACAGTCCACTTCCTATTATTGCCGATGAAGCTTGTCAGAGATTGACCGATATCCCTAAATTGAAGGGTGCATATTCGGGGATAAATATTAAGCTTATGAAGTGTACCGGTATGCGTGAGGCCAGAGAGATGGTATCGCTTGCTAAAGCTCTGCATATGAGGCTTATGATAGGTTGTATGACCGAGACATCGTGTGCGATTTCTGCTGCAGCTCAGCTTGCTCCCGAAATGGAGTGGGCCGATCTGGATGGGAATCTGCTGATTGCCAACGATTGCTATAAAGGTGTGCAGATAGTTGACGGCAAGATTACACTTAATGAACTTCCGGGAATCGGAATCGCCAAATTGTAAAAAAAATAATATCTTTGGAAAAATTTTATAAAGATGGCAAGTATAAGAGTAATTAAAAAAGATGTTGATTTCCTTGTTTCAGAGGTAATTTCGGACTGCTGGATGTTTGTGTATCTCAATCCCGGTAAAAAATACGAAGAGGCAGTTGAGATCATCAGCGAGGCAGTTGAATTGAGAAATTCTCTCTATGAGAAGATCAATCGTCCCGATAAAGCAAATGTTAAAAAATATTTTAAGAGTGTTAACGAGGAGCTTCTTAAAAGCGTAGATGCTCTTTTCCTTAAGATAAGCGCTCTGGCTCAATAGATAAAGAAATCAACAGATATTTTAAACGGCTCTCATTTGAGGGCCGTTTTTATTATCTCTTTGTCTGTCAATCTTCAACCCCATTTGGGCTGCAAAATGCTGAACATAAATGGGGAACTTAAGGATTCTTGTCCCATATTGGTCAGATTCTGGTTGAGTGGCGGCGGAGCTGGCGGTTGAGCTCCCTCTCTCTGCCGTTACTAAGTCTATTCAGAAGTTCGTGAAACTGTGGCCCATGATTCCGGTGAACCAGGTGGCAGAGTTCGTGAAGAATTACAAAATCGCATAATTCAGGTGTGAGTCTTACCAGATGGATGTTAAGATTTATATTATTGAGTCGAGAACAGCTTCCCCAGTTTGTGGTGTTGTTCTTCAGGAAAACTTTGTTGTAACTGAAACCGTACCTCTTTGCCAGCTCCGCCGCCCTCAAAGGAAGAACCTCAGCAGCTTCGTGACGGAGATATTTTACAAATGCATCCTTAAGAGCCTGTTGGATTTTCGGATCTTCCGCACCGCCATGGAAAATGATCTCAGCCACTTTATCATAGACTCTGACCCTTATCTTTCTCTCCTCGCACGATCCATCTGCAATGAAACTCACCTCTCTTTTTACTGTGTTGAGCTTTGACCCATCTTTTAAGTCCAACCTCACCCTATCTGCCCTCTCTCTCTGCTTTGCGATGCTCTCTCTTATCCACTCCTCCTTCTCCCGAACGAACCTCTCCGCTGCAGATACGGGAGTAAGCCATGGGATAGATACCCGTACTCCTCTGACGGGATGTACAGTAAGGCGGATATTTCGTGAGCCGCTGCTTTTTGTAACAGTAATTTCTCCGAATTCAGGATGTCTAATTATTTTCTCCATTATTACGGCAAAATTAACAGAAAATTGTTGTGTGATAAAAAATTATAGTTAAATTTGCGAGCCCGATTTTGGGCAAAAATTTTTTTAATCAATTGCTTAGATGGCAGAGTATTTAAACGCAGACAAGAAGCAAGAGATTTTCGGACAATACGGAAAGTCTAATGCAGATACCGGTTCTCCAGAGAGCCAGGTAGCTCTATTTTCCTACCGTATCGCTCACCTTACAAATCACCTGAAAAACAACAAAAAGGACTACAACACTCAGAGGTCTTTGTTAAAGATGGTAGGTAAGAGACGTCGTTTACTTGATTATTTGAAGTCAACCGACATCGAGAGGTACAGGAATATCGTGAAGGCCCTGAACCTTCGTAAATAGAGGCAGAAGGGTGTCGGAGGGCACCCTTTTTTTTTGTACAGCCAGAGTTAAAGTAGAGCAACCCGGGGCTCTGTCTGTAGCGGAATTAATTAATTAATAATGACTCTCATAGGGAGAGCCGGGCTGTATTTAGTGTAAAATGAATATTATTAAAAAAGAGATTCGCCTGAACGACGGGAGAATCATTGAGATTGAAACCGGGAAACTGGCAAAACAGGCTGACGGTTCAGTTGTGCTCAAGATGGGCAAAACTATGCTGTTGGCAGCTGTAACCTGCGCAAAGGATGCGAAGGAAGATGTAGATTTTATGCCACTTCAGGTTGAGTACAAAGAGAAGTACGCTTCTGCCGGGAGATACCCTGGTGGTTTTATGAAGAGAGAGGGGAGAGCAAACGATTCTGAAATTCTTGTTTCGAGATTGATCGACAGGGCTTTGAGACCACTGTTCCCGGATGATTTTCACGCAGAGGTGTTTGTAACAGTAAATCTTATTTCGGCAGAGAAAGAGATTATGCCAGACGCACTTGCAGGTCTTGCAGCATCTGCAGCACTTGCGGTTAGCGACATTCCGTTTAACGGACCTATTTCTGAAGTAAGAGTGGCTAGAATAGATGGTAAACTCGTTATTAATCCATCATTCGAGCAACTTAAAGGTGCCGATATCGATATAATGGTTGGAGCAACCATCGATAATATTATGATGGTAGAGGGTGAGATGAAAGAGGTGAGTGAAGCAGATATGCTTGAAGCCATCAAATTTGCTCACGAAGAGATTAAAAATCACTGCCGCGTGCTTCTTGAACTACAGGAGGCAGCCGGAAAAACGACCAAGAGAGAGTATTGCCACGAGACACAGGATGAAGAGCTTCGTGCTGCAATTCGTGAATACTGTTACGATAAGTGCTATGCAGTGGCAAAAGCCGGTACTGCAAAACACGAAAGATCGGATGCTTTTGAAAAAATCAAAGCCGATTTCTATGAGACTCTTTCAGAAGAGGATAGAGCTGCTAAAAAAATAATGATAGAGAGATACTATCACGCTGTTGAGAAAGAGGCGATGAGAAATATGATTCTCGACGAGGGGGTAAGGCTCGACGGTCGTTCAACTACACAAATAAGACCTATCTGGTGTGAAGTTGACTATCTGCCGGCTACTCACGGATCGGCAATCTTTACAAGAGGAGAGACTCAGTCGCTTACTACTGTTACGCTTGGTACCAAGCTTGACATGAAAGAGATAGACGAAGTACTTGTTGCTGGTCAAGAGCAGTTTGTGCTACACTACAACTTCCCTCCGTTCTCAACAGGAGAGGCAAAACCTCAAAGAGCTACTGGCCGTAGAGAGATCGGTCACGGAAATCTTGCACTCAGAGCACTTAAGTATGTAGTTCCAACAGGCGAGGCAAATCCATATGCGGTGAGGGTTGTTTCGGATATACTTGAATCTAACGGTTCATCGTCAATGGCTACAGTTTGTGCAGGGACACTTGCTCTTATGGATGCGGGAATTCAAATAAAGAAACCTGTTTCTGGAATTGCAATGGGTTTGATTACCGATACAAAATCTAAGAAATTCGCAGTTCTCTCCGATATTTTGGGCGATGAGGACCATCTTGGCGATATGGACTTTAAGGTTACAGGAACAAAGGATGGTATCACTGCAACCCAAATGGATATTAAAGTGGACGGACTCCCTTATGAGGTTCTCGAGCAGGCTCTCGAGCAGGCTCGTCAGGGAAGACTACATATTATGGGAGAGATGATGAAGGTGATGTCGGAACCTCGCCCTGAACTCAAACCTCATGTTCCAAGAATTGTACAGATTACAATCCCTGGTGAATTTATAGGAGCTGTAATCGGAACAGGTGGAAAGGTTATTCAGGAGATCCAGAAGGTTACAGGTACAACAATTACAATTACCGAACAGGATAACACAGGTATCGTTGATATATTCGGAGAGGATAAAGATGGAATGGATTCTGCTCTTAACTGGATAAAGGGTATCACTACCGTTCCGGAAGAGGGGCAGATATATAAAGGTAAAGTGGTTTCAATTCTGGAGTTCGGTGCGTTTGTTCAGATACTCCCGGGTAAAGAGGGTTTGCTTCATATCTCGGAACTTGACTGGAAAAAGGTAGAGAAGGTAGAGGATGTAGTTAAGGTTGGAGATGAGCTGGAGGTAAAACTTCTTGAGATAGATGCCAAAACAGGCAAGATGAGACTATCAAGAAAGGCTCTTATCGAGAAACCTGAAGGTTACACGGAACCTGTTCGCAGACCAAGGCCCGAAGGCGATAAAGGTGGTCCCAGAAGAGATGGAGGCGGACACGGAAGAAAATTCCCGCCAAAAAGATAAATTAAAGGATAAGTAGTTAATTTACTGATATTTATTTAAAACTGACTGTTACAAACTGGTAATAGTCAGTTTTTTTTTATCCTTATTTAGGTTGCTATTCAGGTTATCAGCATAAAATATTGTTACATAGTTGTTAATAAATAATAAAGTTAAAATGATCTAAATGCTTTTTTTTATTGGGTTTTAGAGCATTTTATCATTATTTTTTCTTAATTTTATAACTCTGGATACCAAATTTTAACCTAATCAAATTAATCTATGAAGAAAATCCTATTATTGGTTGTGTCTATACTGTTTGTCAGTGCAGTATCGGCGCAAATTAAGGTTACCGGACGGGTAACCTCATCGGACGATGGAGCTCCGATGCCTTATGTCAACATTCAGATTAAAGGCCAGCAAGGCTCCGGTGCCTTCACAGACAACGATGGAAAATACATCCTCGAGAAGGTTCCGGCAAACGGCACTCTGGTATTTTCTTTCATCGGTTTTACAAGTCTCGAAGTTCCTGTAAACGGGAGAGCGGTAATAGATATAGCGCTTAAGCCCGATGCAGTCAACCTCGATGAAGTAATGGTCGTAGCATATGGTACTACTACAAAGGGTACATTTACAGGAGCGGCCAGCGTTGTCAAGAGTGACGCAATTAAAGACGTACCTGCAGTTTCATTTGAAAATGCACTAAACGGAAAAGTAGCCGGCGTACAGATATCTACTGTCTCTGGACAGGCCGGTTCGACATCAGCAATCAGGGTTCGTGGTATAGGTTCGATGAACGCATCCAATGAGCCTCTTTATGTAATTGACGGAGTACCTGTAGTATCGGGAAATGCAGGTGGAATGAGCAGTTATCTCTACACTTCAAATAACGTGATGAGTACTCTCAACCCTACCGATATCGAATCCATTACAGTTCTTAAAGATGCTGCTGCATCATCGCTGTACGGATCCAGAGCAGCAAACGGTGTGGTTATCATTACAACCAAAAAGGGTAAAATGGGTAAAGCTACTGTAAACTTTAAAGCTTCAGTAGGTATTACACCTGAATTTGCAACCGATAACTATGAGGCAGCATCACCTGAGCATCAAATTGAGATGTACTACGAGAACTTCTGGAATGCTAACGTTTACAGCTATGGAAAGACAGCTGCAGAGGCGAGCACTGCCGCTTTAAAACAGCTCAATAACAGGTTTAATAAACACGGATATGTATTTACAGCTCCCGATAATACAGTGAAAACACTAACTGTTACCGGTGATAGAGCAGGAAAATATTATGACTGGAACGATGTTCTGTTCAGAACAGCTGTTTATCAGACATATGACCTCTCTGTAAGCGGAGCTGCCGATAACTCAAACTACTACAGTTCGATTTCATATACAAAAGATCAGGGTCGAAGTATTATAAACGACTTTGAACGTATAACCGGTCGTCTTAACCTGAATCAAAAGGTGGGAAAGAATATCGAATCCCTCTCAAGTGTGAATATCTCGAAAGGGAATAAAACCGGTTTTAACGATACAAGAAATACAGGTTCGAACTACTTCCTCCAGTCGAGAAACCTTCTTTGGCCTCTATACTGGCCAACTGACTATTTAACAGGCGCCCCTTGGACAGCAAGATACGGCAGCTACGCATACAATCCTCTTTACTATAACAATGAGTGGGAAAACTCAAGTAAGACACTGAGAGTATCTGCAAGCGAAACCTTACAGATTAAACTGATGGAAGGTCTTGTATTCCGTTCGATCCTCTCTTATGATAACTCACAGACAAATGATCACCTTTATTACAGTGCACTCCACTTTAACGGTTCAAACGACAAAGGATCTGTTACCGAGATGAGCAGTAAAGATGAAAAGATTGTATCATCTACTACTTTGAATTACACCAGACAGCTTGATAAGAAAAATAACATCAGTCTCCTCGCAGGATGGGAAGCTGAGGACAGCCAATGGAATTTCCAGAGAGCAAGAGGTACAAATCTGCCTTCCAGCGGACTTCACACAGTCTCTACAGCCGGTGTACTGGATGCAAATGCTTATATCAGAAAAAATACGATGTTATCATTCCTCTCCAGAGCAGAATATAACTACGATAATAAATATTACGGATCGTTCTCTTTCCGCAGAGACGGATCTTCAAGACTGGGCCCAAGCAGACGCTGGGGCAACTTCTGGTCTGTAGCAGGTTCATGGAGAGTTGATAAAGAGAAATTCATGGCAGATGTGGATTGGGTAAGCTCACTCAAACTAAGGGCATCATATGGTGTAAATGCCACACTCCCTTCGGATTTGTATGCATGGAGAAACCTTACATCATATACTAACAAGTATATGTCGCTTCCTGGTAGTTCAGTATCGACATTGGCCGATGAGAACGTTACCTGGGAAACAAGTTACAACTCAAACTTTGCTATTGAGTTTGGTCTTCTCGATCAGAGAATTTCTGGTTCGGTTGAGTTCTTCAACAGAGATTCCAAGAATCTTCTACAGGATGTTCCAATCTCTCAGGTTACAGGATTCTATTCAACTCTCACAAACGTTGGTGAGATTAACAATAAAGGTATTGAGATAGAACTTGCCGGAGATATTATCAGGAGCAAGGAGCTTACATGGAGTGCAAGTATTACAGCATCTCACGTAAAATCTACTGTTACCAAACTTTATGGCGGACAGGATATTATATGGTACGATCCTACAGGTGGTGACGCAAGAACCAAGTTTATCTACAGAGAGGGTCAATCGACTCTTGCAGTATGGGGTCTTGAGTGGGCCGGAGTAGATCCGTCGAACGGTAAAAATATGTGGTATCTTAACAACAATAAGGCACCGGCAAACATAGTTAACGGAAGACCTGTTACATACAAGTACAGCGACGCATCTGAGGTTATCATCGGCAATATCCACCCTAAACTGTTCGGTGGTATCAATACCGATGTTACCTGGAGAGGTATAAATCTTGGTCTCAATTTCAACTACAAGTTGGGTGGTAAGACATATGACGGAGCAGGAAGAGATGTCAACGACGACGGTTACTACTGGGAGAGAATTATTTCTCAGGATGCGTATGAGAATCGCTGGACTCCTGAAAATAAAAATGCTAAATATCCTCAACGTATGGCAACCGATATGGAAGATGTTAACCAAAAGAGTAGCAGACACCTGCACAGTGCTGACTTTATCAGACTGAAATCTTTGACACTTGCATACAATCTGCCTAAGAGTATTCTAAGCAAGGTAAATGCTTCAAAAGCCAGAATTTACTTTACAGGTTTGAATTTGTGGACATTATCGGTTCATAAAGTATACGATCCCGAAGTTTCAGAATATGGATCAAGGGGTTGGGAGATGCCAATCGGTAAAACCTATACATTTGGAGTTGAATTGACATTCTAAAACAGATTACACAATATGAAAAAGATATTTTTATTAATTACTATATTTAGTGCGGCACTTTTCACATCTTGTGACGGTTTTTTGGATGTGGCTCCTACAAACCAGGGTGACGCTACTAAGGCGATTCTAAACGCCAACGATGCTAAAGTTGCAATCTCCGGCCTAATGCGTAAGATGGGCTCTTCTGATTATTATGGAAGGAACTTCATCCTCTATGCAGATGCTAAGGGAGGAGACCTGGCAATCCGTTCACAAGGTCGTGGTAACGACGCTCTATATACCTTTAACCACTCAGCTACATCTAACGCTTATGGCGGTTTCTGGGCTCAAATATATAACTGCATTCTTCAGGCAAATAATATTATCATGAATATTGAGAAGATTGAGGCTGCCGGAAACGGTTCTGCAACTCTTTCTGACTATAAGGGGCAGGCACTCACTCTACGTGCGCTCTTCTACTTCGATCTTGTTCGCCTGTATGGTAAACCTTACAATATGGATAAGACATCTTACGGAGTTCCGCTTGTGTTAACTACTATTACTGCGAAAGCTAAGCCTACAAGGTCAACTGTTGAGCAGGTTTATACACAAATTGTGAAGGACCTTACCGATGCTGAACCACTGCTCTCTAAAACTGTCGGCACCTCTACAAATGGGTATGTTACATATTATGCAAACAAGGCTATTCAAGCAAGAGTTTATCTTCATATGAATAATAATTCACTAGCTCTGGCAGCTGCCGAGGCTGTAATTACAAGTACTAAATACACGTTGTATTCAAATGCCAACTGGGTTGCATCATGGTCAAAAGAGTTCGGTTCAGAAGCTATTCTTGAGCTTGGAATGTATGCCAATGAGGCAGATCTTGGAACAGGTTCATTAGGTTACTATCTGCTTCGTAAGAGCAAGGTTACAAATGCAATGGGTTACTTTATGGGTAGCGACGCATTTGTTGCCAGAATGGGCGAAGATGCTACAGATGTCCGCAAAGGTATTATGGACTATGATGAAACATATTCTGAAACAGGAATTTATCGTTACGGCTCTTGCTTAAAGTATACAGGTTCCGATCTTAAAGGAGATAAGGGAAGTACATCTGCGGTTAATGTCAAGATGATAAGACTCTCTGAAATGTATCTTATCGCAGCAGAAGCTGCTCTTCCTACCGATGCTCTCAAGGCATCCAACTATCTGAACGAGATCAGAAAGAGATCTCCAGGTCTCGCTCTCTCAACATCGTCTACAGTTACGCTCGATATGATTCTTAACGAAAAGAGCAAAGAGCTCTTTGCCGAAGGACAACGTTACTGGGATATGATAAGATTGAACAAAACCATCCAGTTCAACGATAACTTCATAACTCCTACTGTTATAATCACATCAAGACCAACATCTATAGACAGAACATATTACAAAGCTATTCTGCCTATACCTAAGTCGGAATTGGACGCTAACCCTGCAATTGCCACACAGCAAAATCCGCAGTACTAGAGATATTAACACGATTAATTGTGGCACAAAAATGTTTGTGCCACAATTTTTTTTGTGCCACAAATGTTGTGCGTTTTGGGTGGATTTGTTTATATTTGTAATAAAGTAATAGGTTTTTGTTAAAAAACATAAGCAAATGAGGATTTCGGATTTAGAATTGTTTATTGAAGAGGGTGCTCAGATTGTATTAAGCATCAGAGACAAAGAGAGAATTAAAAAGTGCAGGGAGTATCTTGACAACAAAATGAGGGAACAGAAGGAGCCGGTTTACGGAATAAACACAGGCTTCGGTTCGCTTTGCAATATAAGAATCGATAACGAAAGGCTTTCTCAGCTACAAAAGAACCTCGTGATGTCTCACGCTTGCGGAACCGGCAATGAGGTACCTCAGGAGATTGTCAGAGTTATGATGCTGTTAAAAATAATTTCACTCTCATACGGGTATTCGGGTGTCAGAGTGGAGAGTGTCCAGAGGCTGGCAGATATGTACAACAGCAATATCACGCCGGTTGTCTATACTCAGGGCTCATTAGGAGCATCGGGAGATCTCTCACCACTGGCACATATGTCGCTTCCACTTATTGGAATGGGAGAGGTGTGGTATAACGGAGAGAAGCGAGATGCAGGGGAGCTGTTCCGGAAGCTGGGCTGGGAGCCCCTTACACTGGCTTCCAAAGAGGGACTTGCACTGCTAAACGGGACTCAGTTTATGCTTGCATACAGTATTCTGAATCTGCAGAAGGCGAAAAAACTATCTGCACTTGCCGATATAATTGGAGCACTCTCTCTGGATGCATTTAACGGACGAAAGGAGCCATTTACGCCCGGCGTGCATGCTATAAGGCCACATAAGGGGCAGATTGAGACTGCAGCAAATATCCTAAAGATTCTTGAGGGTAGTGAACTTTTGAACAGAAGTAAGGCAGATGTCCAGGACCCTTACTCATTCCGCTGTATTCCTCAGATTCACGGGGCAACAAAAGACACGCTCAGGCATATTGAGGAGGTATTTGAGGCCGAACTTAACAGTGCAACGGATAACCCAACCGTTTTACCGGATGAGGATATCATAGTATCTGCCGGTAATTTTCACGGCCAGCCTCTTGCTCTCAATAACGATTTTATGGCAATAGCAATGGCAGAACTTGGTTCGGTTTCGGAGCGCAGGACATATCAGTTGATTTCGGGAAAGAGAGGTTTACCTTCGTTTCTGGTGGCGCATCCGGGTCTCAATTCAGGGTTTATGATACCTCAATACACTGCCGCATCTATTGTCAGCAAGAATAAGCAGCTATGTACTCCATCCAGCATTGATACTATCGACTCATCGCAGGGTCAGGAGGATCATGTAAGTATGGGGGCAAATGCGGCGGTAAAATGCAGGGAGGTTCTCGATAATGTTGAGCAGATTCTTGCTATAGAGCTTTTTAACGCAGCTCAGGCACTTGAATTCAGGAGACCGTTTAAAAGCTCGCCGGCCATTGAGAAATTCGTGGAAAAATATCGCAAATTTGTACCATATATTGCAGAGGATGAGATTATGTTCCACCATATTCATAAGTCGCGAGATTTTCTCCGCCTGCCTGGAATTGAGAACTTGGGATAGAGAACTTGAAATAGAAACCCCGAGATGTAGTTCAGTACTAAGTATCGCAAATAGGTATGGTAAGAGTTGTAGAGAGAGGCGCAAGATTTGATTAAAATTGATTTGAGAGTGATTAAATGTGATTTAGAAAGCGATGAGAATTTTAATAAGGGATATTAAGAGAGTTGTGCAGGTGCTGCCGGAGGGCGTGCAGGAGTGTTATTCCGACGGCCGTCGAGTTCGTTCCGGTGCGGAAATGAGTGTGGTGGATTCAATTGATAATGCATATCTGTTTATCCGGAACGGCAAAATTGAGTCGTATGGAAAGATGAGCGATTTTCCGGAGAGTGATAACCGGGCAGATATTGTTATTAATGGATCCGGTCGATTGCTTTTCCCATCATTTTGCGATTCACATACACATCTGCTTTATGCCGGAAGCAGGGAGATGGAGTTTTTTGATAAGATAAATGGGTTGACATATAAAGAGATAGCTGCCAGAGGAGGAGGAATATTGAATTCTGCTGCACTTTTAAGAGATACCTCTTCCGAAGTACTTCTGGAAAATTTGATGATGAGGATCTCCGAAATTGCAGAGAAGGGCACAGGCGCTGTTGAGATTAAAAGCGGGTATGGACTTAATGCCGAAGAGGAGTTGAGGATTTTGAGAATAATAAAAAAAGCATCAGAAGGTTCATATTTGACAGTAAAATCTACTCTTTTGGGAGCTCATGCAATTCCTTCCGAGTATCGTGGAGACTCTGAAGCATTCGCCAATGTTGTGATAAATGAGATGATTCCTGTCGCCGCCACCGAAGGGTTGGCCGATTTTATAGATGTTTTTTGCGAAGATAAGATAATATACGTTGAACCCCACGAAAATCACCAGCGCCAGCCCGGCGATGATAACGAAAATCGAGGCAAGCCCCTTGCCTATCCTGCGTCTTCCGGGATCGCGATGCTGATTCATTGA
>JAFIHK010000049.1 GCA_017848635.1 Bacteroidales bacterium
CGAAAATATTCAAAAATTAAATAAAATTAGATATAAATTTGTCCCAAAATACTTTTTTTGAATAAACAGGAGTTATACAGAATCGATATTGCACGGCTTAAGCAACTTATAGGGTTGGAACTTGGCCCTGAAAATGAGTTTATTATCACAGATAGTGCTATCACCGGCTCTCTGGCTGAGCTTTTGAGATTTCCTGCCAGGATAGAGGGCTATATGCTCGCACTCTGTACAGGCGGAGAGTTCACTGTAAATATTAATTTAAATGAGCATAAGGTAAAGGCAGGAGAGATGGCCATCAACTATCCGGAGAATATAATCGAGCTTAAAGACTTCAGCAGCGACGGGAGCGGACTCTTTATGATCATTTCGCCTAACTTTTTAAGTACATTGCAAATAGATATCGAAAGTATAATTCCTCTCTATGTCCAGTTTAAGAATAATCCGGTCATAAAACTTAACAAGGAAGAACTCTCCTATCTAAATGATTATTACAAGATACTCAAAAAAACCGTCTACAGCAACTTCGCAAGGAGAAAGGAGTGCTTCAGAGGGCAGATCAGCTCTTTGGTTTACATTGTGAGTGATATATTCAACAGGCACGCAGCCGACAACGGAATTTACGAAGATTCAAAGAAGGGTAGAAGGGATATGCTCTTCGAAAAATTTATGACACTCCTTTCGGAGAATCATAAAGATGAGAGAGAGCTTAAGTTTTATGCCGATAAGCTATTCATAACTCCAAAATATCTCTCAACTCTTATAAAGGAGATAAGCGGCAGATCTGCCGCCGACTGGATTGACGAATATGTAATAATGGAGGCAAAGTCCCTGTTGAAGTATTCAAATATGAGTATAAAAGAGATATCCTACTTTTTAAACTTTCCTTCGCAATCCTTCTTCGGAAAGTATTTTAAACAGCATACCGGAATGAGCCCGGGAACATTTAAAAGAAGTGCCGATTAGAGAATATCTAACATTCTCTTTATAGGAACTATAGCTTTCGCCGCAGTCTCGGGATCAACAGAAATTTGTGGGGACTCATTTACGAGAGCCTGATAGACCTTCTCCAGAGTATTTCTCTTCATTTGTCCGCATATTGCTCTCTCTCCTGCATCAAAGAGTGTTTTCTCCGGATTTCTCTTTCTCATCTGATGGAGAATCTCTCTCTCGGTGAGTATTACGAACTCTTTGCTTTCCGATCGCTCAACATGTTTCACCATTCCCGAAGTTGAATAGAACCATACCCTATCCATTTTGTGGGCAGATGGATCTCCCGAACATCTGCTCTCAGGGTGAACAAGAATATCGGCATTGGGGTGCAGCTCTCTCATTTTGAATAGCAAAGCGGAATCAAATCTTTCATGAACACAGCAGTCACCGTGCCATATCTCCATCTCTCTTCCGGTAACAAGTTTAAGATATGCTCCAAGGTTTTTGTCAGGGAGAAAGAGTATCTTTTTACCCGGCTCTATTGATTCTACAACTTTTACCGCATTTGAAGAGGTACAGCAGATGTCGGTATAGGCCTTTACATCTGCAGTGGTGTTAACATAAGATACAATAACACCTCCGGGGTTTCTCTCTTTCCACTCTATAAGATCCTGAGCTTTTATGCTCTCCGCCAGAGAACATCCCGCTCTGTTGTCCGGAACCAGAACTTTTTTCCCTCCTGAGACTACAGAGGCTGTTTCAGCCATAAAATTAACACCGCAAAACAGGATAATATCCACATCGGTTAAAGATGCTGCGGCTCTTGAGAGTTCGAGAGAGTCTCCAAGCAGGTCGCAGATATCCTGTATCTCAGGCCTTGAGTAATAGTGAGCAAGAATTGCAACCCTCTTCTCATGTTTAACTCTCTGTATCTGTTCAATCAACTCCATGTTATCCATCTGATGGGTGTTACTTGATAAAGTTCATGCTTATATCCAGGGCCTTTACAGTGTGTGTCAATGCTCCCACGCTTATGAAGTCAACACCTGTCTCAGCAACAGATCTCAGTCTCTCTGCCGACATATTTCCCGAAGCCTCAGTTTTTGCTCTTCCGGCTATTATCTTTACAGCCTCAGACATCTGTGCATTATTCATATTGTCGAGCATTATAATATCTGCACGGCACTCTATTGCCTCATTTACCTCATCCATATTGGTCACTTCAACTTCAATCTTTATTCCAGGAGCAATCTTCTCCCTTGCCTGTGAAACTGCATTTGTAATACCTCCGGCAATCTTTATATGGTTGTCCTTGATCAGAACCATATCGAAGAGACCTATTCTGTGATTGGTTCCACCTCCGTCCTTAACTGCCTTCTTGTCGAGAACCCTCATGCCCGGAGCTGTTTTTCTGGTATCCAGCACTTTGGTGTCTGTCCCCTTAAGAAGTTCTACATATCTGTTTGTTTCGGTGGCGATTCCGGACATTCTCTGAAGTATATTCAGTGCTGTCCTCTCACCAGAGAGCAGGGCCCTGTAACTTCCCGAAAAGCGGGCTATTGTATCCCCCTTTTTTACCTTGTCACCATCCTTGGCAAATGGAATCCACTCCAGATTGCTGTC
>JAFIHK010000050.1 GCA_017848635.1 Bacteroidales bacterium
CGGGTTCGAATGGTCTCCCGATTCAAAGAAAATATTATGGAGCGAGAAGAGAAATACTCTAAATATCATTGATGTAGCATCGGGTAAGAGCTCTGTAATTGAGGAGTCAGCAATGGGGCCGGTTAATGAGTACAACTGGTCACCGGACAGCAGATATATTACCTACTCTCTGCCTTCAAAAACCGTAGACTATATTGTTATTTACGATACAAAGGAGGGTAAAAAGCATGTAATCACCGATGAGTGGTATGATTGCGGTTCTCCTAATTTTAGCAAGGATGGTAAATATCTGCTCTTCGTATCTGCCAGAACATTCAACCCGATGTACGGGCAAACCGAGTTCAACCATATCTACACAAGAATGAACAAAATCTATATTCTTCCCCTGACAAAAGATGCTGCGGTGCCTTTTGCGCTGAAGAATGACACTGTTTCACTTACTGTAAGCAAGCCGGAGGGAGCAAAGCAGGACCCTAACTCTAAGGATCTGGCCTCAGGCAAGCAGGAGGTAGTTTACGAATATGAGAATATCTCCAGCCGACTTGTAGAGGTACCTCTTGAGGCCGGTTTCTACAGAAATGTTCATTTGATTGGAAATACTCTCTACTACGATGGTGGTATGACAACATCGATGTATGATATTGACAGCAGGAAGGAGAGTGATCTTAAGGCTCAGATTGTTTTTGGCCCGGGCTATAAAAAGGCATTGGCCATTGCTGGTGGAGCTATGCAGATTATTGATATTCCAAAGGCTCCGGTTACAATATCAAATCCGATCTCTATGTCGGGTGTAAAAATGTTGGTTGATTATCATAAGGAGTGGAAGCAGATTTATGACGAAACATGGAGACAGATGCGTGATTACTTCTATGCTTCCAATATGCATGGAGTTGATTGGGATAAAGTTTACAAAAGATATGCAGAGTTAGTGCCTTTCGTTAATCACCGGTCGGATTTGACATATATTCTGGGAGAGATGATTGGTGAGCTGAATGTCGGACACGCCTACTCTCAAAACGGCGAACATCCTGAGCCCGTAAGGGTTGTTACAGGTCTTCTCGGAGCCGAATTCTCAAAGGATAAATCGGGCTATTTTAAGGTTGAGAAGATTATAAAGGGCGCAAACTGGAGCAAGGAGACACGCTCTCCGTTTACAATGCCGGGATCGGAGGTGTCAGAAGGGGAATTCATTCTGGCAATTAATGGAGAATCAGTTAAAGATTATGCAAATATATTTGAACTGCTGGCCGGTACTGCAGGTGTTATTACCGAGATAGAGGTGAACGGAAAACCGGAAGCCGGCGGATCTCGTAAAGTTCTTGTTGAACCACTTGCAGATGAATCTGCTCTGAGATATTACGACTGGGTAGAGGGTAATATTAAAAAGGTCAGCGAGGCTACAAACGGGGCGGTGGGTTATATACATATCCCCGATATGGGTGTTCCCGGCCTGAATGAATTCGTAAAACACTACTATCCTCAGCTTACAAAGAGAGCTCTGATTATTGACGACAGAGGGAACGGAGGGGGTAATGTTTCGCCGATGATTATCGAGAGGCTTCAGAGAACGATTACCTACTTTACAATGCACACAAACCAAAAGGAGGGCTCAGTTAATCCAACCGGGACATTTGACGGACCTAAGGTTCTCCTTATTAATGAATATTCAGCATCGGACGGCGATCTATTCCCTTACAGATTCAAATATTATAAGCTGGGAACAGTTATCGGCAAGAGAACCTGGGGTGGAGTTGTAGGGTATAGCGGTACAGTTCCTGTTGTAGACGGGGGGTCCATTGTTACCCCTTCATACGCTCCTTTCGCGGCAGATGGAAGTGGCTGGATCATAGAGGGTACAGGTGTAACTCCCGATATAGAGCTATCCAACGATCCTAACAAGGAGTTCAAAGGTATAGACGAGCAGCTTATCAAGGCTATTGAGGTAATTAAAGAGAGAATCAAGGAGTACAAATATAAATCCAACAAGATTCCACAATTCCCCGATAAGAGTCCTGCAAAATAGATTATTTACTAAAAGAGGAGAGTTTTCTCCTCTTTTTTTATCTCTATTAATCACTATTTTTGTTGTGTTAATTAAACAGTCATGACCGAAGAGCTTAACCAACACAACAAGACAGAGTATCCGCCAATGCATACGGCAGAACATATCCTCAACCAGACCATGGTACGGATGTACGGATGCCCTCGCTCCAGAAACAGCCATATTGAGAGGAAGAAGAGCAAGTGCGACTATCTGCTCGACGCTGAGCCCACTGTGGCCGAAATTGCTGAGATTGAGAGAAGAGTCAACGAGGTGATTGAAAGAAATCTGCCGGTAACCAGCTCTCTTGTAAATAGAAACGAGGTTCCGGATTCGATAGATCTCTCCAAACTTCCCGACGATGCAAGTCACACTCTCAGGCTTGTATTTGTAGGAGACTATGATGCCTGTGCATGCATTGGTCAGCATGTTTCAAATACTTCGGAGATAGGCAGGTTCAAGATTATCAGCCACGACTATGAAAACGGAAGATTGAGACTGCGTTTCAAGATTGATTAATATGTATGTATGCTCCCCTGAGCAGCAGGCAGATAGCTTACTCCCAGCCAGGTGATCATTAGTAGTATGAATGCCACAGGAATAATCCACTGATTCCATCTCTCTCCCGTTCCGCTGTGGCGAGAGTGAATGTATAGAATATAGGCAGATGCTGTAATAAATGCCCAAACCTCTTTCGGATCCCAGCTCCAGTAATCGCCCCAGGCTGCCTTTGCCCAGATTGCTCCCATTAACATTCCTAGCAGGAGAAATCCAAGTCCTATATTTACAAGGTTGTCAGTTAGTTCTATAAGCGGATTTCTCTCCACACTCTCTCTTTTGCAAATGGTTGCCAGAGAGGAGATTGTAGCAGCCCCCATCATTGCATATGATAAAATATATACTGTAACGTGAGGCACAAACCATACGCTTCGAAGAGCCGGCATCAGCGCTGTATTATGGATTCCGGGCTTTAAAATATTTATCAGCACAAAAACGCCGGAAACTATTACACTGTAAGCCATTAGCCATTTATATCCCCATCGCTTATACGCCGCATACCCAACAAGAACAAGGAAGAGTGAATACCATAACCTTGTCTCTCCCATTGTTCGAAGAGGAGGATGCCCTAATTTTATCCATAGAAGGATTATAAAGAGAGAGAATGTTGCTAATCCGCTTACTATTAAAATATCCCCAGCCAAAGTGCGATCCTTCAGGTATAGGAGAATAGTGCCGGCAATCCACATGGATAGGGCAGCAATTGCAAAATATATAAATTCACTCCACCCCATTTGACTCTCCTCCTTTTATAATTAATAACAGAGATCCGAGCATTACCATAACTATTCCAATGTAAGCAGGTATTAACCACGGATCGTATACCAGTTCGAACTGAGATATTTCGGAGTCTCTTCCCATAGTTGAATTATATGAATACTGATATATTTTCCAGGATCCGGCAGTTAGAGGGTGATTTACCTCTACGGTTCCGTTTTTTTTGAGTCCGCTCTTTGTATAGATTTCAATATGAGATGTGTAGTTCTGTGGTTCAGGATATGTCATAGCAAATGAGTAAACAGAGTCAATATCGAGCAGATGGTATGGCTGGAAATAGTTTCCGCAGCTTACAATCCCATTTATAGTTACTCCGTCTCCCTTTTTAACCGTAATGTGCGCAACAGGGGCCTTCATTTTAGGATACTCAAATGAATCAACGGATATGCTCCACTCCCCTATAACTCCTCTGTTCCCGGCGGCGGCATCTATATACTCAGGCCTCCCTGCCGGAAGAGATGTTCCGGTTCTCCTCTCTATCAGAGCAATCTTCGGAGGATACTCCTCCATATCAAAGTCCAGCAATGCAAGAGCTACGGGAAGCTCCTCTACTTCGGTGCCGCCGCTCACTACACCTCTCCACTCTGTATCCCCTTCGCGGACCGTCATGAAGTACCTTTTTGTATCCCCCGATCCGGGGCCGGCAGCTATCAGCAATATGAGCAGTCCCAGGTGAAACAGGATAAATTTAAGATCTCTCCAAAGACGGAATCTCCTTAATCTCCTTCCCGTTGCCAGCGAGAGATTGACGAGAATCATTAAGTAGATGAGTGCAAATGGCCAGGAGTATTTAATCGTGTTTCCGGGAATAATTCCCATTAACATCGAAATAATTAATAGTGTTGCAATAAGTATTAAAGAGACTCTTGCCGAACCGCACTGTTGCAGAAGATCTCCCTGTTTGATAAAGAGTAGCGATAGAATGGCAGCCGATAAAATTATGCTTACAGGTGCTGCAAGTATCTCCTGAACAACCGATCCGGTAAATATCTGCAACAGGAACCCTGCTGCAATAACTGCCGAAATTACAATAATCTGCTTTAAAGCAATCTCTTGTTCTCTTTTGCTTTGGCTATCCATTGGGGTACTATTTCCGATTTAAATATCTCTTTTTTTGCATTTAACTCTTTCATCTCTAGTCCTATGTAGGCCTGCGCTCTCTCTTTTGTGGAGATATCCGGCATTGGATAGTTGGCATTTACACCTAATGATGTCAGTATTTTCTGGATCTCGAGTTGAGCTTGATAGCTTTTGTCCAGCGAGTGCGCAAGTATCCTCTGTGTCTCTACCGGTGCGTGGAACGATGCGCCGTGGGATGCCACAGCAAAATCCCAACGCCACTGGGCTGCTCTGAGAAGCTTTAGAACAGGCTCCATCTGCTTTTCGGAGGCACCCTTCTCCCAGGCATCTTTTGCCCCTATATGCGCTTTGGCAAGCTCCTTTTCAACCCGATCTCTTATCTCCAGTACTTTATCCTGATATTCATATACATATTTGATAAGATTCTCTTTGCTGTCCCTGTGGCAGGTTTGACATGTTCTGTCAATATTCAGAAGAGGTGAAACCAGGTGGTGGTCACTGTATTTAATTGCCCCCTCCGATTTATATGGCATGTGGCAATCGGCGCAGGATAGTCCTCTCTGAGCGTGAGGGCCCAGTTTGAACAGTTCGAAATCGGGATGTTGTGCCTTTAACATAGGGGCGCGGCTAAGCTTATGGGTCCAATCGGTAAACCCCTCCTCATCGTAATACTCTTCAATTGCCTCTGCAGTAGTTCCTTTGTCCCAAGGGAAGGTCAGATATTTGCCGTCACCTTTAAAATAGTATTCAACATGGCATTGTGCACAGGCAAGTGAGCGCATCTCCTGTATTGTGCTCTTTTCTATACTCTTGCCCTCTCTTGTAAAGGCCTCTGCAAGAGCAGGTCTCGTGATTGTCAGATTCATGTTTTCAGGGTTATGGCAATCGGCACAACCTATCGGATTAACTATTTCGTGACCCAATGCAGCCCATTTCTTAGAGTAGAACTGAGCAATGCCTGTTTCGGCCATAACTCTTGGGACATCGGGGCTTTTGCAGGTCCAGCAGGTTGCAGGCTGAGGCCCATCATCATCTGTCATTGGCGCTCCGGTCCTGAGCGTGTTCCTTATATCCTCAATTGCATAGGCGTGTCCTCTTGGTGCAGAGTAATCTTGTGAGAATGCGTAACCTGCCCACAATATTACCATTTCGGGCCTCTCTTCAAGTACATCCTGAAACTTATTACCAAGATGCTTACTTGCAAAATTTGTGTCGGCGGTCTCTCTCCAGGTCTCATATTCTCTGGGGTAGTTCTCACCCCAGATTTCGCTCCTGGACTCGATCCCCTTTATCTCAACCCTTTTATTGGCAAACAGGGTTGCAATTTCGGCTCTCCTCTCATTTATTGAGGCTGCCAGGAGACCAAGGAGAAATACAATAACCATTGTACCTCCGAAAAGGATCCACATCAGGACTCCCTTATGTTTCTTAAAGAATTTCATGGTATAGTTATTTCATTATTTTCTTAAGCCATTGAGGAACGGGCGATTCAGGAAGGGGAACTATGGCATTTGGGCTCATTGCCAAATTTGAAATCCTGCCGTGGGGGACCTCCCGGTGACAATCCCAGCAGGCCTTCCCCTCTCCATTTAATGTCTGCGCATATTTCACCATCCCGGTCTTAACAAACTCTGTGTTCAATTGAGTATGGCACCTTATACAATTGTCCATAATTACTCCGTAACTCGCTTTTCTAGGTCTGATTACCTGTGGCTCAGCCCTAAAGGTAAACACAGCCGCATGATAGAGGCCATCCTTTGCTTTAAAACCGTAATGATTAATAAAATTATTGTGAGGCACGTGGCAGTCATTACAGGATGTCCACGGAGAGTGCGAACTTTTTTGCCAGGATTGATGATATGGTGCCATAATGTGGCAGTTAACGCAGGCAGAAGGGTCATCGGAGAGGTATGAGGGCATTCGGGAGATGTAAATCAGATAGATAAAGAACCCCGAAGCTGCGCCAAGGAGAATAATCATAGGGATAACCAGTCGTTTTGGGAACCGGATTTCCATAAAAAGTTTTTTGGTGTAACTCAAAGATAAGAAGAAGTTTGGACAATTTCAATATGGCAGAGGGATAAACCTTATTTTTAGTTGTTAGTCTAACGATTGTTATTGCACAAATTAATCTAAAAGCATATGATGACGGAACCTATTGTCAGAGTAGAAAATCTCTCCCACAGGTATAGCGTTCAATGGGCAGTTAAGGATATTAATCTGGAGATTGCCGGGCGTGGTATCTTCGGGCTTCTGGGCTCGAACGGAGCAGGTAAGTCCACAATTATGAACATTATCTGCGGTGTTCTAAAACAATCGGCAGGGAGTGTTTACATCAAAGGTATTGATATGCGAGAGCAATCAATCGAAGCAAAAAAACTAATTGGCTTTCTACCGCAAAAACCGCCGCTCCACAGCGATCTTACGGTTGAGGAGTATCTCACTTACAGCGCTAATCTCCGGAGAATCCCCGACAGTAAGGTTCCGGAATCGGTGGGAAGGGTGCTCTCTGACTGCGGTCTTACTCAGTTTCGTAAAAGATTGATTAAGAATCTGTCCGGAGGGTATCAGCAGAGAGTGGGAATTGCTCAGGCGATTATTCACAACCCCGAACTTGTTGTTCTTGACGAACCGACAAACGGTCTCGATCCAAACCAGATTATTGAGATAAGAAACCTCATCAGAGAGATTGCAAAAGAGAGGACTGTAATTTTATCCACTCATATTCTGCCTGAAGTTCAGGCCATGTGCGATAATATTAGAATGATTGAGTCCGGCAAACTCGTATTCTCGGGCTCTGTTGAGGAGTTTGACAACTATATAATACCCGATACCATTTTTGCTACACTGTTGGATACACCTTCTCCGGAGGAGCTTAAAAGAGTTGAGGGAATTATTTCTGCAGAGTTAATCGGCGGTGCCGATTACCGTCTTAAATTCTCCGATTCGCAAGAGGCAATTGAGAGGGTTGTCGAGGCTAGTGTGAAAAATGGCTGGCGGTTGAGGGAGATTCGCCTGGAAAGGAGCTCTCTGGATACAATTTTTGCAGAATTATCTAAAAAAGCTTAAGGAGGAACTATTATGAAAATGATATTAAAGATCGCCCGTGCCGAGCTTCAGACTCTATTCTTCTCGCCAATTGCGTGGCTTATTCTGATTATATTTACTATTCAGGCCGGAATGGCCTTTTGCGACGTGTATGAATGGCAGGTGAGTGCGCAGGCTCTTGCCTATAAGCTTAAAGGTGTGTCGATGACCATTTTTGCTTATCCTCATATGGGAACATTCACAGTTATACAGTCATATCTGTATCTGTACATCCCACTTCTTACAATGGGACTTATGAGCAGGGAACTTAGCAGTGGCTCAATCAAACTATTATACTCTTCGCCTGTCTCGAATACCCAGATCATTCTCGGGAAGTATCTCTCTATGGTGTTCTATGCTCTGATGCTTTCGGCAATTATGATGATATTCGTGCTATATAGCGGAGCAACCGTTGCTCATTTCGATTATCTTGGTGTGATATCGGGAGTTATCGGACTATTCCTGCTCATCTGCGCATATGCATCAATCGGACTCTTTATGTCCAGCCTGACATCTTATCAGGTAGTTGCAGCTGTAGGAACATTGGCAATTCTTGCTCTTCTTAATCTTGTAGGATCTATGTGGCAAGATGTTGCATTTGTTCGCGATATCTCATACTGGCTCTCTATCGGCGGACGTTCCGATCAGTTTATTCAAGGTCTTGTCTGCAGTGAAGATGTTCTCTACTTTATAATTGTTACCGCTCTCTTCCTCTCTTTCTCAATATTGAGGATGAAGGCAATAAGGCAGAAGACACCATTCAGGACATCATTCAGTAAATATATCGGAGTATCTCTTATAGCTGTGATTCTTGGTTACATAAGCTCGAGACCGTCAATGATGTTCTACTGGGATGCAACCAGGACAAATATAAATACTCTTACTCCTAACAGCCAGAAGGTTGTTGCAAAACTTAAAGATGGACTTACAATACATACATACAATAATATTCTGGACAAGTATTACTATTTGGCAATGCCAAAAGGGGAACTTCGTGATATTGAGAGATTCAGTATGTATACAAGGTTTAAGCCCGAAATAAAACTCGATTATTTCCGATACTACGCAAAGGCTAACAATCCAAAACTCGATGCCAGATACCCTAACCTGAGCGATAAGGAGAGGATGATGGAGTACGCAAAGGTATTTAAGCTTGACAGTGCTATCTTTATGACAAAGGATGAGGTATCTAAGCTTGAGAATCTTAAACCCGAAGGGTATCGCTTTGTAAGAACTCTGGTTACAGATAAAGGAGAGAAGACCTTCCTAAGGGTATTTGATGATAAGATGACAGTCCCTTCCGAGGCTGAAATCACAGCTGCTTTTAAACGTCTGCTTATGGAACTTCCTGAAATTGGATTTGTAACCGGACACGGGGAGAGGGATTGCGAAAAGGCCGGAGACAGAGATTACAGCATATTCGCACAGGAGCGTTCATTCAGATACTCTCTTATTAATCAAGGCTTTGATTATTGCAAGGTGGATCTTTCAAAAGAGGTGCCTTCAACAGTTGATATTCTTGTGATAGCAGATCTTAATGCCCCTCTCACTCCTGAAGAGCAACTGAATCTGGATAAATATATTGAGAAGGGAGGAAATCTGCTTATTGCAGGTGAGCCGGGTCGCCAGCAGTTTATGAACCCTGTTGCCGGGAAATTCGGAGCATCATTTTTGCCCGATGTAGTAACTGCACAAAGTGAATCATTCCCTGCTGACTTCATTATAGCCAAGCCTACGGTTGAGGGTGGTGCGCTTATTTACCATCTGGTCATGTGCAGATTTGTGGCGCCGGCGATACGTTCAATATCGATGCCAAATTCAATGGCGCTTTTATTGTGATGGGCTTACTTTATGGAGGTGGC
>JAFIHK010000051.1 GCA_017848635.1 Bacteroidales bacterium
TAATGATTAGAAATATAATTTTCGATTTGGGCGGAGTGCTCTTAAAACTCGACCGTGATGCCTGTATCAAGGCATATAATGATCTTGGTTATAATGGTTTCGATAAAGTATTAAGTGAATTTCACCAATCCGGTTTTTTTATGGATTATGAAAAGGGTCTGATATCTTCGGAGGAGTTCAGGATACTTATAAAAGAGCATTGCGAGAAGGGAACTTCAGATGAATCTATTGATATGGCCATGGGCTCATTCCTTATAGGTATTCCAGTCGAGAAGATAAGATACATTTACAAGCTCCGGGAGAGATTCCGTACCTATGTTCTTAGTAATACAAATCCGGTTGCTATGGATTATGTAAGGCCTATGTTCAACGTCGATGGATTAGATATGGAAGATTTTTTTGATAAAATTTATCTCTCATATAAAATGAAACTGGCTAAACCGGATCCCGAGGTATACAAATATGTGCTCAATGATAGCGGATTAACTCCCGGTGAGACTCTCTTTATCGATGATTCTCCCATTAACCTCAAGGCCGCGGAAGAATTTGGAATAAAAACGCTTCTTATTGACAGTGAGAGTGACTTCGAAAACGAAATCGAGAATGCGCTAAAATGCATATAAAACCTGATTTTATAACATTTGCCAGCGGTAGTTCCGGAAACTGCTACTATTTTGGGAACAGTGAATCTGGCTTCCTGATAGATGCCGGTATAAGTGCCAGATCTTTGAAGAAGAGGCTGGGGGAGTTCAACAGAGATATATCATCTATTAAATTTATCCTGGTTACCCACGCCCATATAGACCATATAAAACATCTCCCCTCTATTTCAGAAAAATTCTCTATACCTGTTTATACAAGTGAAAAAGTACATAAAGCAATAGTTTTTAATCCTTTTTTTCCTCAGAGTAAGATATCAGGAAGGAGGGTGCTGGAGAAAAATCAAACATTTGATGCCGGTTTTGTTAATATTACACCGTTTGTGATACCTCACGATGCAGATGAAAACCTAGGTTACTATCTGGAATTTGGAGATTACAGAATTACAGTAATGACAGATTTGGGCGAAGTAACTGAGAGCGCAATAGATTATTGTAGAAAGTCACAAAGTGTTGTAATTGAGTCAAATTATGATGATCAGATGCTAATTAAAGGTGTATATCCTGACTATCTTAAGAGAAGAATTCTTGGAGGAAACGGTCATCTAAGCAATTTAAGTGCATCTGAAGCTATAATAAAGTTTTATCACTCCGGATTAAAGAATATATTTCTGTGTCATCTAAGCTCGAATAACAACACTCCTGAAGCAGCTTTTGAGGCATCTGCCTTGAGACTGAGGGAGATTGGAATAGAACCGGGAGAAAAAATAAACCTGCACTGTCTTCAAAGAAGAGAGCACAGGTTTTTTGAACTATAAATGACTTCCTGATTTCTTAATCAACGAATTGTTTAGCAAAGTATTTTGCAGTGAGTTTTTCTCCGGTTGCTTTTTCGATCATATCATTCCACTCATAACGCATTCCGGTTGAGAAGACCTTTTCATTCATCCATCTGCCAACCTCTTTATTCCCGGTATAAGAATCGAATTTTAAGTCACCCGATTTTGTAACATTGTTTACAATGTAGTAATGCATCTGTGAAGCAAACAATTCTCCAAGCTGATAATTGTGATAGTAACATGGATATAGTGCAAGGTGAATTTTTGAAGCCCAGTCAGGGGAGTTTCTATTAGCCGGACGTTTGAGCATTTGATATTTTTCTACCATATCCCACCATAGTTTATTTAAGTCTTGATCAGGATTCTCATACATTGCTTTTTCAAATCGGTATACAACCTGGGTCCAACGACTAAATACCAGTTGCTGAAGTCTGAGCGATTTATAGCAATCTTCTGCAATTTTTGTCTTCTCCTCTTCACTTATTCCTGCATTAAGCTTCATCCACTCCGGATTTCTTGATAATCTGCCGAAAATCATGGCAACTGCCTCTGTTGTAAATGTATGAGCTGAATTGCGAAGGAAATATGGATTTGTTTCACTATCATGTCCAAGGGCGTATACACCATGACCGAACTCGTGAAGCATCGTTCCCATCCATTTTTCATTATCTTTTATATTGCACAGTACTCTAACATCTTTCTCGCCGTTGATATCAATACAATATGCATGTTGATTTTTAAGCGGTTTCTCATAAAGATCGCTGTTGGCAAGTATTCCGGAAATGTCAAGACCAATACTTGAGTAGAAATTTTTTGTAAGATCTTCCAAACTCTTTCCTTTGTAATACTTGTCAAGATCTACCGGATAGAGCTGAGGTGCTTCCTGGAAGAACCTATCCTGATAGTGCCATGGCATCAACTCATCCTTTTTTACATTATATCTTTTAGCAAAAGAGCTGTCCATTTCATTCTTGAGTTGAGCAAAAGAGCCCTTTGTCAGAGAGTCAAGTTCGTCGAATAGTGCAGATATCTGCTCTGGATCCTGGCCTGAGAGCTGTAAACTCATAGTGTGATAATTATCGAACCCAAGTGATTTTGCAACTATATTTCTAAGTTTGATAAGATCAATAACATCTGCAGCAACCACATTACCAATCTCTTTGTGAGCCATCCAGACCTTTTCCAGCTCCTTGCTATTGTTTGAGCTCTTCAGGATATTCTCTACATCGTTATCAGAAATCTCTTTTCCATTATAATTTGCTCTGAATGCAGCGTACTTCTGTTCCAAAGCGGCTGTCTTTTTTATAATAGAGTTTAAAAGAGCAGTATCTGTTTGGTTGCCAAGAAACTGATTGTAGAGAACTGTTAACTGTCTGTTTAGTAATGAATCTTTAATCTTACCTCTCTCTTTAATTGATTTAAGCTTTGCAAACACCTCACGGTTAGAATAAATCTGCGTAATTTTCATATTTGCAGATGCATATTTATCAAACTCTTTTGAATCACCGGTAATCGTTCCATTCCAGGATGCCAGGTTCGATTCGTTCATTAATGGATGAACCGCCTGCTCTGTCTGAGTAATAATCTCTTGAAGCTTCATCTCATCTTTATTTGAGCAGCTCCACAACAAAGTAGTGGCTGCAATTAAAAGTGTAATTTTTTTCATAATTATTAAATGTATTTAATACAAAATTATGAAAGATGTTTAAAGAAAAAAAGAGACCGCCCGGATAATTCCGGACGGTCAATAAAAAGATCGGCAAATTTACTAGAGTTGAGGACCTGCAGATACCAATGCTTTTGCATCGTCATTGTCAAGGTACTGCTCGAAGCTCTTAATATATTTTGCTGCAAGAGATTTTGCTTTATTTGTCCACTCATCTTTATCTGAGTAAGTGTCTCTTGGGTCAAGGATTCCCTCTGAAACATTGTTCAATTTAACAGGAACTGTCAAATTGAGAACAGGAATATGTTTAGTTTCAGCTTTTTCAATAGAACCGTCGATGATTGCATCGATGATTGCCCTTGTGTCTTTAATTGAAATCCTTTTTCCTGTTCCATTCCATCCTGTGTTAACAAGATAAGCTTTTGCACCGTGCTCTTTCATCTTTGCAGCAAGTGTTTTAGCGTACATTGTTGGGTGAAGGGTAAGGAAAGCCTCTCCGAAAGCTGGTGAGAACGAAGGCACAGGCTCTGTAATACCTCTTTCTGTTCCGGCCAGTTTTGATGTATAGCCGCAAAGGAAGTGATATTGAGCTTGTTTGTCATCAAGAATTGAAACTGGAGGCAATACTCCGAAAGCATCTGCAGAAAGATAGATTATCTTCTTTGCGTGTCCTGCTTTTGAAGGAAGTACGATTTTGTTGATATGGTAGATAGGGTAAGATACGCGAGTATTCTCGGTAACTGAACCATCTGCATAATCAACAGAACCATCTGCGTTAACTGTAACATTTTCCAAAAGAGCATCTCTCTTAATAGCTCTCCAGATGTCCGGCTCATTCTCCTGGCTGAGATTGATTGTTTTTGCATAACAACCACCTTCGTAGTTGAATACGCCGTGATTATCCCATCCGTGCTCATCGTCTCCGATAAGATATCTCTTAGGATCGGCAGATAGTGTAGTCTTTCCTGTTCCTGACAATCCGAAGAAAATAGCGACATCTCCATCTTCTCCAACATTAGCTGAGCAGTGCATAGAAGCAATGCCTCTGAGTGGAAGATAGTAGTTCATCATTGAGAAAATACCTTTCTTCATCTCTCCGCCGTACCATGTACCGCCGATAACAGCCATCTTTTCGGTAAGATTGAAAACAACAAAAACATCTGAGTTCAATCCTTGCTCTTTCCACTGAGGATTAGTTGTTTTTGATGCGTTAATCACTACGAAATCTGGTTCTCCGAATCTCTCTAGTTCGTACAGAGATGGTCTGATGAACATGTTGGTTACAAAGTGTGCCTGCCATGCAACTTCTACGATGAAACGAACCTTGATTCTGGTATCTTCGTTTGTTCCGCAGAATGCATCAACCACATACAAAGTATCCTTGTCCGAAAGTTGATTTTGAGCCAGCCCTTTTACATGCCCCCATACATTGGCATCTACCGGTTTGTTGATGTTACCATCCCACCAGATAGTGTTTTCTGTAGTGGCATCTTTAACGATGTATCTGTCTTTAGGTGAACGCCCGGTGAAGATACCGGTTTTAACAGCTACCGCTCCTGTGTTGGTAAGTACTCCGCGCTCAAATCCTTCGTTTTTTTCCGAAGTTTCAGCTTGGAACAACATTTCGTAAGAAGGGTTGTGGACAATGTTTTTGGCATTTTTAATGCCGTACTTTGTTAGATCTAAGTTTGCCATATATAAAATTATTAATAAAACCCTTGTTTAAGGCAATTTTTAGCCGCTAAAAATGCTGCAATATCCTTGCCAAAAATGGTGTTTTTTTTTAAATTTGCAAAAAGAGTGGTCATGAAAACAGCGGGTGAGATATTAAAGGAGTATTGGGGGTATGAGACATTCAGACCATTACAGGAAGATATAATAAAATCAGCTCTTGAGGGTAGGGACACGCTAGCTCTTTTACCAACAGGAGGTGGTAAGTCAATCTGTTTCCAGGTACCTGGATTGATTAAAGAGGGAGTGACTCTTGTAATCAGCCCACTAATAGCTCTTATGAAGGATCAGGTCGAAAACCTTAATAAAAAAGGGATAAAATCTGTTGCTATCTATTCAGGAATGTCTTTTGATGAGATTGATACTGCATTCGACAATGTAATTTTTGGCGATTATAAATTTCTATATCTCTCTCCGGAAAGATTGAGGACAGAACTTGCAAAACTCAGGCTGGCCAGGTTAAATATAAACTTTCTGGTTGTTGATGAAGCACACTGTATTTCACAATGGGGATATGATTTCAGGCCTGCTTACCTGGAGATTCCAAACATCAAAGATGTTATAGGAGATGTGCCAATAATCGCTCTCACTGCAACTGCAACCGGTGCCGTTGTAGAGGATATAATGAAAAAACTTGAGTTCCGAAATCACAACGTATTAAAATCAAGTTTTTACAGAGATAATCTTATCTATATAGTCAGAGAGGCTAATGACAAACTGGGACAGATTCTGAGAATATGCCAGGGAGTTGAAGGCACAGGTATTGTGTATGTGAGGGAGCGTAAAAAAGCGGAAGAGATATCCTCATTTTTACAGGCTCAGGGAGTTGATGCAGACTCATATCACGCCGGGTACTCATCTCAGATCAGGGCAAAAAAACAAGACGATTGGAAGAGTGGTAGATGCAGAGTTATTGTCTCTACAAATGCATTCGGTATGGGTATTGATAAGCCAGATGTTAGATTTGTATGCCATTCTGATATGCCAGAATCGCCTGAAGCCTACTTTCAGGAGGCAGGAAGGGCCGGCAGGGATGGTGTCAAATCATATGCTCTGCTGCTGTGGAATGAGAGTGATAAAAGAAGAGTTGACCAAATCCTGAGGGTAACCTTCCCTGAGGTTGAATATCTGAATGAGATATATCAGAAGATGTTCATATATTTCCAGATAGCATATGGGGCTGGCAAAGGAAGTGTAAATAAATTTGACCTGAATGATTTTTGCAAAAAAATGAAACTGCACACAGTTACTGCCTATCATGCAATTAAATACATTGAGCAGGAGGGGTACTGGGAGCTTACCGATGAACTTGACAGCCCGAGTAAAATTAAATTTATTGTAAACAGGGATGAATTATACTTTATCCAAATTAAAAACCCTTCGCTGGATTCATTTATAAAAGCTATTCTTCGCCTGTATACAGGACTGTTCTCTAATTTTATATCAATAGATGAGGATTATATAGCAAGGGCTACCAGGAACAGCAGAGCTGCAATTGTCTCATCTTTAATGCAACTCTCTCAAATGAAGATTATAAAATATATTCCAAATTTTCGCTCGCCACTAATAATATTTACAGAGGAGAGACTGGATGAAAAAAACTTCTTTATCTCCCCTGTAAGATATCTTGA
>JAFIHK010000052.1 GCA_017848635.1 Bacteroidales bacterium
ATCATCCCCACAACCGTAGAGATTGCAGTCATCATTATCGGCCTCATTCTTAACTCCACTGCCTTAATGAGAGCCTCCTCCAGTTTCAAGCCCTCCTTGCGCAGAGTCTCAGTAAAGTCAACAACAAGAATTGCATTTTTTGCAACAATTCCCACCAGAATAATTATACCCAGCATACTGAATATACTTAATGTCTGCTGAGCGAGAGCGAGTGCATACAGAGCACCGATTATTGCAAGTGGTATTGAAAAGAGTACAACAAAAGGGTGCAGATAGCTCTCATACAGTGCAACCATGATTAGGTACACAAGCACAATTGCGATAAGCAGTGATAATCCGAGGCTTCCGAAGGCATCATCCTGGTATTTAAGATCTCCGTAAGGCAGATATGTAACCCCTTCGGGAAATTTAGTGCTCTCCAGCAGATTTATGATATCCTTTCCGATATCACCTACAGCTCTTCCGAGTGCCTGAGGTTCAAGCACAACAGCCGAGATTCTGCCGAATCTCTCCACCTGAGCGGTTCCATATTGCTCAAATATATCTGCAAACTGAGCCAATCTCACACTCTGACCCACATTGTTTATAAATGTAAGGTTCTCTACATCGCTCTGAGACCTCCTGTCAAAAGCATCCAAACGGATGTTGATATCATACTCATATTCACCGTCTCTGAATTTACTATCGTTATTTCCGCTAAATGCAGTCTGAATAGTAGCTCCCACAATATCAGGAGAGAGTCCCATTCGAGCCATCCTCTCTTTGTTAAGCTTTATTACAATTTCGGGAGCGCCCCCCTCAATGCTCAGTTTTACATTGTTTGTACCGTGTATCTGGGCTATCTTACTCTTCATCTCCTCTGCAAATGCCATCAAAGTATCCCTGTCGGATCCCTGAAGAATTATTTGAAGCGGAGATTCATCTGCACCCCCAACCATACTTACAACTGCCGATCTTACCTTTACTCCAGGATATTTCTCATTAATCTCCCGTTCAAGCCTCTTTACAAAGAGTGCCGATGAGATACTTCTGTCGTTCTTATCGACCAGCTTGATATTTATTTCGGATTTGTAGCTGCCGCTCTGGTTCATCAATACCCCTGATGTGGCTCCAACGGAGGTATATAATCGTAATACCTCAGGTTTTTTGCTTATTAAATCCTCAATGGAGCGGGTAGTCAGATTATTCTGTTCCAGAGTGCAACTCTTAGAGTACTCGATCGTTACAATGCCTTCGCCCACATCGCCTACACTCATAAACTCGGTTCCTATAAATCCCCCGGCAGGTAGCATAATGGCACTGAAGAATGCAACTGTTGCCATACCTAGTGCAGCAAATTTGTGCCTGAGAGACCACCTGAGAGCTCTCATTATGGTCGCTGAGAGATAACCGACAATCTTTTCGAATATATTGATTATGAATCCTCCTATATGTTTGGTATTCAGTGTTTCAAGCTTGGCATACTTGGATGTTAACAGAGGAACAACAGTGAATGAGACAAAGAGGCTCAGGATTACAGTTATAACTATTACCATTGCGAATGGTTCCAGAACAGGGGAGATTAGACTCTCCGACAGCGCGACCGGCAAAAAAACTACAACCAAAACGAGTGTTATGGATACTACGCTCAGCCCGATCTCTCTTACACCGTCAAATGTCGCCTGAATCCGGTTCTTACCCATCTCAAGATGTCTGTAAATATTCTCCAGTACAACAATCGCATCGTCTACAAGAGTTCCGATAACAAGGGACATTGCCAGAAGGGTCATGAGATTGAGTGTGTAGCCCCATAATTTCATAGCAATAAAGGCGGCAATCAACGAAAGTGGTACCGATATCATCACTATAAATGCATTTCTGGTTGAGTGCAGGAAGAGGAGCATAATTGCCGAGACAAGCAGAATTGCAAGAACCAGGTCCGTAGCAACAGATCGGGCGGCATCCCTTATGATCTCGGAACCATCCTGAGGGATTGTAAACTTGAGGTTATATGATTTATACTGGCTCTCAAGTGATCCGATCTCCTTTTTGATAGCATCGCAAACCTTAACGGCATTGGCATCTTCACTTTTTTTAATCTGCATGCCAACAGACTCCTTTCCGTTAACCCTGTATATGGACGATACATCTTTCTCTCCATCGCTAACCTGGGCGATATCTTTAAGTTTAACGACCGAACCATCGGAGAGAGTGGCTACTGAAACATCCAGAATATCCGAAACTTTTGCAAATTTTGATGAGATTCTTAACATTGTTTCACGCTCACTACTCTTGATCCTACCTGCAGGAAAATCGGTATTTGAGGATTGAACTGCCTGTACAACCTGCAGTATTGAGAGATTGAGGTTGTCCAGTTTACTTCTGTCTATATTTACCTGAATCTCTCTCTCGTTCCCGCCAAGCAGGGTGATCTCTCCGACCCCCTCGGTTTTGGCGAGTGATGGGATTATCTTGTACTCCAGTTCGTCAAAAAGTCTCGAAGCAGGCATATCTGCACTTACACTTAGAGTGATTACCGGGAAATCATTGATGGAGAATTTAGATATAACCGGCTCCCTCACCTGTACCGGGAGTTGACTTCTAACCGATTGAACCTTCCTAACAGCTTCGTTAATAACCTCATCTACCTTTGCATCGGTTTTAAGGCTTACCATTATTACCGATACGCCCTCCTGAGATACGGATCTTATGACATCTAAACTGGTCAGACCTGCTACAGACTCCTCTATTTTACGAGTCACACTGCTCTCCACCTCCGAAGGTCCCGCCCCCGGGTAAACAGTAGTGACGGTGAATACCGGAGATGAAAATTTAGGAAAGAGCTCGTAATTGAGTGATTTGTAACTGAGGTATCCCAGAAATAGTATAGTGCTGAAAATAACAACTATTAACGTTGGTCTTTTGACCGATAATTCAGAGATATTCATTGTGTGTAATTAGCGTTTTAAGATTTTTACTTTTGTACCTGCAGTAAGGTTGATCTGCCCGGATAGAACCACCTGATCCTCCTCTGATAAACCTTCATATACAACCATATCCTTTTCGTTTAGATAGCCTGCTCTGATTCTCTTCACAACTACGCTATCTCCCTTAACTACGAATACCGAGGCATCATTGATACTTCCTGTGATTGCTTTTCGTGGAAGAATCATTCCGTTGCGCTCCCCTTTGACGATAAATTCTGCGTTCCCGTTCAGCCCCTCTCTTATTCTGTTATCATTTGCCGGGATAGATATTTCAACATCGTATCTACCGGCCATATCTGCTGAGACACCTATGGATCTTACAACTCCGGTTATTTTATTGCCATTGAGAGCGTCTATTGTTACACTCGCCCTGCTACCCTTGGGCACATATTTTAGTGAGGCTTCCGGAAGTTTGATTACCAATGCCATTTTACTTTTGTCAATAAGTGTGAACAGCTTGTTACCTGGCATAACAATATCTCCTTTTTCTACAAATCTGGCAGAAACAACTCCATTTACCGGCGATATGACTTTTGTATTTTCCAGTTGTTTATTCAGAGCGATGTAGTTTGCTCTGGCATTTAGAAGAGCCACCTTTGCCCCCTCAAGCTGCTGTTGAGTTATTGCGTCTCCAACAGCAAGATTTGTGTAGCGTTTGTAGTCTCTCTCTGCATTCTCCATACTCTGACGGGCAAGAATTACCTGATTCTCGAGCACATCAGATTCCACTTTTAGAAGTGTTGAACCTGCAACCACACCATCGCCGGCTCTCCCTGTAACAAAGAGAGCTTTTCCGGAGGTCTCGGACAAAATAGTTATCTCTCCACCGCTTCGGACAACTCCGTTCTCACTTATAACTATATCTGCCGATCCTATAACCGGCTTTGCAACCTCCACAGGTATTACCGAACTATATTCAGTCATCGCCTTTAGTTGTGTATCTATCTTCTCTTTATTTCCAATAAGCCTTATTACAATTAGTGCAACAATGATTACCAATGCTACTACAGGCAGATATCTTTTAATCTTTTTCATATTGATATGTAATTAATAACTGAAAAGCACTCCCTTAGCTCTTTTGTAGTCCAGGATAGCTTCATTGAATTTTATTAGTGAATTGAAATCATTAGTGTCCGGTAAAAAATCATAAAAGTTCTTTGAAAATATTGAAAGTTAGGTAATTACAGAGGTCTTACGAGTCAACCGATTTGAATTTATCTTTGCCAGACTAACGTAGAATGGCACATGCATAAAGGAAAA
>JAFIHK010000053.1 GCA_017848635.1 Bacteroidales bacterium
CAGATTTTCATCGCCAGGAATAAATTGTTCAAAGAAAGATGAAGGTTTGTTGCCAACTCCCTTAATCATCTCTATGACCTCACTAACTCCCGATACTACAGCCCAGTTGTTGTTGTCTGGAGCCTGTCTGTAAAAGAGGTTGAATATGGCACGTCGATTCTGCATACTCTCGTCAAAGAACGTTTTACCCATTGTATACTGGTACTTATCGGAGCAATATGAGATATCAAGATCCATTTATAATATCATTGCAGTCAATATAAATACGGCACCTCCTGCCAGATATCCGGCCGCCGCCATTAGAGATATGTTTTTCAGATACCAGCCGAACTTTATTCTCTCAATACCCATCACTACTACTCCGGCAACCGATCCGATAATTAACATACTTCCTCCGACACCTGAACAGTATGCCAAAAATAACCAAAAATCTCCATCCTGTACAAAATGTTGCATAAATTGTGGATCGGAGACGGTCGCAAGAGCCGAAGGGTCTAATGTGGGATACATTCCCATTGCTACAGCTACGAGCGGAACATTATCTACAATGGCAGAAACACCTCCTATTATAAGGTTTATGACATATATATTGTTCACACTCTTATTTAAAAAATCACCCAGATTATTCAATATTCCTGTTGCCTGTAGAGTATTAACGGCCATCAAAATTCCAAGAAAAAAGAGTATTGTGGGAGTGTCAATTCTTCTCATAATGGATGTAACCCTGTGCTTTAAATCTTCATCAACCTCAAGTTTCCTGCTGAAGAGTATTTCGGTATAGATCCAGAGAATACTTAGACCAATTAAAACTCCTACATAAGGAGGAAGGTGAGTTATTGACTTGAATACAGGAACAAAAAGAAGAGCCGCAACTCCAATGATTAAAAGCCAAACTCTCTCTTTTTCGCTGAGAGGACTATGGTGGTATGAGGATGACTGTCTTGCATCATATTCAGGGATATCTCCCTTAAGTTTCCTCTGAAGCAGTAATACAGGAATAAGAGTTGATACGAGACTCGGCAGAAATAGTGAGGTTACCAGAGGAACTGTAGTGACCTTATCTTTTACCCACAACATTATTGTGGTTACATCTCCAATTGGAGACCAGGCTCCTCCGCTGTTTGCCGCAATAATAATGACCGCTCCGTAAACCCATCTCATCTTGTAGTTGCGGATAATCCTTCGCATCAACATAATCATAACAATTGAGGTGGTCATATTATCCAGCACTGCTGACATAAAGAAAGTAACAAATGCGATAACCCAGAGAAGGTTGTTTTTCTTCTTTGTTTTTATTCTTTTTGTAATAATATGGAACCCTCCATGGACATCAATAATCTCTACGATTGTCATTGCTCCGATCAAAAAAAAGAGCGTAGATGCAATCTCTCCTAAAAATTCAACTATCTGAACATTTACTATGTAGCTACGGCACTGCTCAATAAATGAGAGGTTTGCGGTATTTGGATTGTGTTCTATGTAAAATTTGAAAGCTTCGGGGTGGAAACCTGTAACAGATTGAGGAAGAAAAAGAATATACACAACCCACAACAATCCGCCGGCCAAAAGGGCTATTGCAGCTTTGTCGATTTTTGTGTTATGTTCAGTTGCAATCAGAAGATAGGCCAGGAGGAAGATAATGATCATTAAGAGTGTCACGGGCAGACTTTTTTTAAATGGACTGCAAATTTATATAAAAACCGGTAGTTAACCATAAAAAAAGTGAGGATTACTCCTCACTTTTGAGATTCTCAACAACCCTGAAGTCAATCATCTGATTTATGAGCTTATAGGGAATAGATTTGTTTAGTGGAAATTTTACAGAGGCTTTACCGATTTTGCAATTTGATAACTCTTCTGCAAATGCAGAGTGACCCGATGGAGTAGCATAAAACCCAATGTGGGTTTTATAACCTGCAAAATAAACCAAAGGTTTTCCATTCAGTTTATAAGCCGGTATTCCGTAAGAGATAGACTCCTCGGCCCCTGGAGCTCTCTCTTTAATTGCGGAACGAATACTTTCCAGAACACATTGGACCTCTTTTGGGAAGGAGCGGATGTATTCGTCAACACTTTTAATGTTGGTATTCATATATATCCGGCTGTTTAATCAGCTTATGTCAAAGTTACCAATTTTTATTTACAGGAGAGATTTTTTTAATAAATCTTAACGGAAAAGTGAATTTAAATTAACTCCTGCCCTAATTCCTATGAGTGTTGCTAACTCCTTGTCATTTTGGTTATTAAAGCCTATTACATTGTGCATTGTAAATTCCGGAGCGAGATAGAAAGTGAATTTATCGCTGACTTTGAACTCTTTGCCAAGGCTTAAATTTATACCTATACCCGATTGATCCTCAATAAGTGAATTGGATGAGTTGAACTGCTGATCCAGCTCTACGCCGGCGGTAAAGTACATAAATGAGAGTTTGTACTTAAGCGTAACAGGGATTGAAATCAGATTTACTTTTATAGGAGTAGTCGAGTTGGCCTCATCTCCATAAAGATCGATATAGGTGTAATTGTAAAATGAGCCCGAGTATTTAAGGCCGGTAACAAGATCGAATCTCTTTGAGAGAGGGTAGGCCAGTGAGACACCAGTAGCAAGATATGCTTTTCCGTTGAAAGAGACATCATTGCCAACTAAAGAGTTATTAATAATAATATCTACACTACCGACCGAGATATATGCACTTACTGTCGGATTTCCGAAAAATTGAGCCTTCGCAGATGTCACTGCTGAAATTAGGAGAATAAAGATCAGAGCTCGTTTCATAACATTAAAATATTAAAATTTAATTAATTGTTGTTTCGCTGCAGAAAGATCGTTTGACTCCCTTTTTATATTTCACGGCAGGGTAGCCGAAGAGTACAATGAGACCCTCTCTTGATTTCCCCTTGATTTTGTACTTCTCTCTGAATTTAGATGCAAGAGCTCCCTGTTGAATCAGTGGATGGACCGATCCGATCATACAGGTTGACAATCCGAGTGATTCAGCGGCATACATAGCTGTTGTCGCTGCGATTATCGGATCGGCCGGGTCTGCATATTGAGATGCATAAAAGTAGATAGCAAGAGGAGCGTCATATGTAACCAGATTCTCTCCCTCCCTCATTCTGGCAGTAAAGAGATTAATCATAGGCTTGATGAATCCTCTGAACAGCTCATCGTTTGATTTCCCCCAAAAAGGTCTCATAAATGCCAGAAACCACCAGGAAACCAGCCATTTCATTTTTTCAAGCATTGAACAGAAGTCCTCCGCAAATTCTCTGTTTTTATTTTTCCCTTTTATTATGAGCAGATTTACATCGCTCGGAGGAATTCCCATAGGCGAAGTAGAGGAGGCTTCGATTATTTTATTAATCTTATCCTCTTCAATTTCAATGTTTTTAAATTCCCTGACACTTCTTCGACGTTTAAGCAGATTGTAGAGGGATTCGAATGAGGCTGACTCCTCTGCAGATGGGATTTCGAAAAGATCACTCTCTGAGAGTGTTCTCCCATTTACAGTGACTGCATTTTCGGGGCAGATTGCCATACAGTGACCGCAGGCAATGCAACCGAAAGCGGGATTATCGGAGACCATAACTTTACCCTCTTTCTATATGAGGGTAAAATCTTTGCAAACAGCAACGCACTGTCTGCAGGAGGAACATCTGCCGTAATCTATACTGACCGATGCCCTCTCCTTTGTTCTTGTTGTAGGAACCGACATTAATGAGTTATTTTTAATCCTATAATTGAGGCAATTAGTGTAAAAATAAAGAAAATTCTCCAGAAGCTTGCCGGTTCTTTAAAAAATATAATCCCAACCACTACCGTGCCCACAGCTCCTATACCTGTCCATACTGCATATGCTGTGCCAATTGGCAGATTCTGAGTTGCTTTTATCAGTAATACCATACTAATTATTAAAGAAATCAAAAAACCGCCATACCATAGTATCTGCTCTGTACCACTAACCTCTCTTGCCTTTCCGAGACAAAATGCAAATGTGGTCTCAAACAGACCGGCAAAAATCAAAATAATCCAACTCATAATTCTCTTCTTTATATTTTATCTCTCAGGTAACTCTTCTTAAACCACAATGAGACATTTACCAGAGCAAGCATAACCGGAACCTCTACCAGAGGACCGATGACTGCTGCAAATGCCTCGCCAGAATTAATTCCGAATATGGCTATGGCCACTGCAATTGCAAGCTCGAAATTATTACTTGCAGCAGTAAATGAAAGTGTTACGGATTTTTTATAATCTGCTCCAAATTTTTTACTAATCACAAATGATGCTAGAAACATTATTAAAAAGTAGAGAACCAAGGGTATCGCAATCCTCACGACATCGAACGGAATCTTTACAATATACTCCCCTTTTAATGAGAACATAACAAATATTGTAAAGAGCAGCGCTATAAGCGTCAATGGTGAAATTTTCGGAATAAATACTCTGTTGTACCACTCATGTCCTTTAATTTTTAACATTATGTATCTGGTTAGAAAGCCTGCAAGCATCGGAACTCCAAGATAGATAAGAACGCTCTCTGCGATTGACCCCATAGTAATATTCTGAACCGAATCGTTTACAGGCAGGCCGAATAATCCCGGTAATAGTGCAATAAAGATATATGCATAAAAGGAGAAGAGGAGTACCTGAAACAGGGAGTTAAATGCTACCAGTGCTGCCGCATACTCTCTGTCGCCATCTGCCAGATCGTTCCAGACTATTACCATGGCTATACATCTTGCCAGTCCGATAAGTATCAGACCGTACATATAGTCAATGTTGAAACGTAGAAAAATTATTGCCAGCAGAAACATTAATACCGGACCGATAACCCAGTTTTGAAAGAGAGAGAGTCCAAGAATCCTTTTATCACGAAATACTTCGCCCAACTCTTCGTACCTGACTTTGGCAAGAGGAGGATACATCATTATTATCAGACCCAGTGCGATTGGGATATTGGTTGTTCCCGATGTGAAGCTATTCCAGAAACCGGCTACCGAAGGGGAGTACCATCCTGCAAATACTCCTGCGAACATTGCCAGAAAAATCCATATTGTGAGATATCTGTCAAGAAACTTTAATTTCGTCTTCATAGTTGAGGTTCTAATACATTTTTATAAAATTCATGGAACTGCTTTTTGATTTCATCTCTAACCCTGTTGAATTCACTGAGAATATAATCTTCGCTTCCTTTTGTGTGGCTTGGATCGTCAAATCCCATATGCAGCCGATGTTTTACTTTGCCGGTAAATGATGGGCAGGATTCGTTTGCTCCACCGCATACGGTTATGACATAATCCCACTCCTCATCAAGATATTTATCAACCTGATCCGATGTGTGACTACTGATGTCAATTCCAGAGTCGGCCATAACTTTTACGGCCATTGCATTGAGTGATCCACTTGCATCGGTTCCTGCCGAGCACACTGTTAAACGATTATCGAATGACTGCAGAAAACCTTGAGCCATCTGACTTCTGCAGCTGTTACCTGTACATAGAATCAATATTTTCATACTCTATAATATCAAATTAAATAAATAACCTAACAATATAATAAATGTTGTAACTGTTCCGAAAAAAATTGCAATCAGTCTCCACTTCATAACCTTCTTGAGAAGAGTGGCTTCGGGGAGAGAGAGTCCAACAACTCCCATCATAAATGCGATTGCTGTTCCCAAAGGTACACCTTTAGATACAAAGACCTGTATTACTGGAACAATACCTGCTGCATTGGCATACATCGGTACAGCGAGAATAACCGCTAACGGGACTGAATACCACTTATCGGCGGAGAGATACTCTGTGAAAAAGTTCTCCGGAACATATCCGTGCATTACTGCACCGATTCCAATTCCGATTATTACATAAAGAATAACACGTTTGACAATACCCCGACCATCCTTTATTATATAGGGAAGCCGATCAATAAATGGGGTATTCTCTACCTCCCACTTATCCGTCATCTGCTCAGACTGAGATTGTATCTGCTTAACCCAATCGCTTAAATAACGCTCTAATTTAAATCTGCCAAGGATCATCCCTCCTAAAGCCCCCAGTATTATTCCGCTCAAAGCGTATATGAGTGTAGCTTTGATTCCGAATGAACCCAAAAACATAGCAACTGCTACCTCATTAACTAATGGAGATGTTATTAAAAATGAGAAAGTAACACCTAGTGGGATCCCTCCGTTCACAAATCCGATGAATAGTGGAATGGATGAACATGAACAGAAGGGGGTAATTGCCCCGAAGAGTGATGCAAAAAAGTATTGAAATCCGTATAAATTTCTTGAGGTCAGATATATTCTGAGCCTCTCAATAGGAAAATATGCATTTACCACTCCCATAAGAGAGCTGATGAGAAATAACAGAATTAATATTTTTACGGTATCATACAAAAAGAAGTTTACCGAACTTCCAAGATGTGTCCCCTCATTAAATCCAAGCGTATCATATATAAGGAGATCGGTAAGACGTGGCAGATAGTGGTATAGGGCTATAATTACAATTAATACCAAAGATATGGAGGTTATGAAGAGTCCCCTTTTTCTGCTTTTCATTACACAATAGTATTAATTTCTAATATCTTTTGATTACAGCTATTATCTCATCTACAGAAGGAACCCTCCCCCTTATTTCTACATTCCCGTTTACGACAAGTGCGGGAGTTGACATAACATTGAATTTCATAATCTCAACTATATCCTCCACTTTTGTAATATCTGCCTCGATTCCTGTTTGTTCTATAGCCTCAATTGCTCTTTTTTCCAGCATTTTGCAATTTGGACATCCAGTCCCTAATATTTGAATTTTCATCATTTGATATTTTAAATAGGTTAATTACAACAAATTCTTTTCTCTCCGATTACTGAAAAGAGTGATTCAAAACATCTTCGGGCCTCTTCCCAATTCTCTCTGTTAATACAGTACCTCACCTTGGGGGTTTCAATCTCTCCCTGGATAAGTCCGGCATCTTTAAGCTCTTTCAAATGTTGAGATACGGTTGCCTTGGCAATGGGCAGTTCATTATGGATATCTCCGAAGAAGCAACTCTCCAGCGATGCGAGGAATAGAAGTATCTCTATTCTGGTAGGGTGGGCTAACGCTTTGGCATATTTTGCCAATTGTGAATTTTCCATTTTATCCTTGTATTGTTCGTTGTTCGCAAAATTACAAACAATATTTTGAACTATTAATGTTAAATGGAGTAATTTTTATGGATATCAGTCAATGCTTCGACTTTTATGATATACGCAGGAGCTCAGATACACCTCCCCATTTGCAATGCAAACGGGGGCCCTTCCCTCCTCGGGCGCGAGGTATCTGAGCTCCTGTGTATATCATAAAAAAGAGCGGCTGCAGGGCCGCTCTCTCTAATTTATTAATGATGGTAATTATTTTACCTTCTCAAAATGGATATGCATTGATATTGATATTGATTTGCATAATCAGGACATCTAATTCTTTAAAAACCTGCCCCCCGATATATCCCAGAATTTATTGAAAAACGAGCTGAGTTTTTCGAGTACCGATTCTCTTTTCTTTGTGCGGTCGCCAGTTGGCGTAAACCTTGAAACAGGTGGCAGAACTTTGCTTAATGCTGTGCCTGTTGATTGGACATAACCGTCACGAAAAGCATTTGTTATAAACTTGTATGTTTCTTCTTTATCCAAATTTTCATCGTTGATAATTTGGTCTAATTCTTCTACTTTCTTAGCATCAACAAACGAATGCCAATCATCATCCACATTGGTTGAAGGGGTCAATGAATCAATAAATTGTTCGATAAGCTCTTTTTTATTGCGGAGTTCCACACTGGAATCAATGGCTTTGCTAATACTGATAACAATTTCCTTGTCTTTTAAATGCCCTTCGTGGTATTTCTTAATGAGTGCGAGGATATAATCAATGTTGATTTCGACCTGTTTAATCAGCTCCATTTCAAAGACTATATCATCATTTACATTTTCGTTGTCGCCCTTGCTTTTGCCTCTGAAATCGTTGTAAAGGTTAATATACATGCTGTGGTAATCCTGTACATCTCTTTCGGAAAGTATTTCATTGCCTGAAAATTCATCGAATGTGGAAAGTATGTTTTTTACTTTCAGAATGGCACTGTAAAGCTTGATAAATTCTTTTTGGTTTTGTTCTCCGATAATCTGTTCACCCACAGGGAATTTTTCTTGTAAGTCATCCACTAAATCAGCATAGCCGGGAATGTCTTTATCTCCTTTCTTGTAGCCGTTGTAATATTCATCGTAAGTTTTGAGTAAAACCACTCCTCCGGCTTCTTTGTCGCCAAATAGTGCAATACTCTCGTTGGTGGCTTTTTCGAGGTTGCGGAAACAAATAATATTTCCAAAGGTTTTGACCGTGTTCAGAATGCGGTTTGTGCGTGAATAGGCTTGTAAAAGCCCATGCAAACGCAGGTTTTTATCTACCCAAAGGGTATTCAAAGTAGTAGCATCAAAACCAGTAAGGAACATGTTTACCACTATCAACAAGTCAATTTCACGATTTTTCACTCGTTCGGACACATCTTTATAATAGCTCTGGAACTTTTCACTTGAAGTATCAAAGTTCATTTTAAATATTTTGTTGTAGTCCTGTATTGCCGATTCGAGAAAGTCCCGTGAGCTTTGGTCTAAAAGGCTGGTATCTTCAAGGTTCTCATCATCAATGATTCCGTTTTCGGGGTCTTCATTCACGCCAAAACTGTAAATGGTTGCTACCTTTAACTGTTTGTCGCTTGGCAACCCCATCATTTGTTTTTGAAACTCGGTGTAATATTTCTTGGCTACTTCGATTGACGAAACGGCAAAAATGGAATTAAAACCAGCCAATCGGCGGTCTTTTAATTGATAGAAGCTATTGCGTTTTGTTTTCTGGTCGAAATGTTCACGGATATACTTTACAATATTGCTTATACGCTCAGGTGCCGATAATGCCCGTTCACGGTCAATGTTCCAAACTTTTTCATCCTGTATGTTTTCCTGTTCCTTCATGGTGCTGATATAGTCAATACGGAACGGAAGTACATTTTTATCGGTAATGGCATCGACAATGGTATAGGTGTGCAATTTTGCACCGAATGCCTGTTCGGTAGTGCGTAAATCGGCACGGCTGTTACTGCTTGAATTAACGGCAAAAATTGGCGTACCTGTAAAGCCGAACAGGTGATATTTTTTGAATGTTTTTGTAATGGCTGTGTGCATATCGCCAAACTGTGAACGGTGGCACTCATCGAAAATTATAACACAATGCAAAGTCTGAACCACTGATTTTTGTGATTGGTTTGATTTCGTTGATTTTACATAGTTCGATAGTTTTTGTATTGTTGTAATGATTATTTTGCAATTTGGGTCGTTAAGTTGCCTGATAAGAGCGGCAGTATTGGAATTGCTGTTTGCAGCTCCTTTCTCAAACTTATCGTATTCTTTCATGGTTTGATAGTCGAGGTCTTTTCTATCCACCACAAACAGCACTTTTTCAATAAATGGCAATTTACTTGCCAGTTGAGCGGTTTTAAACGAAGTAAGTGTTTTGCCGCTTCCGGTGGTGTGCCAGATATAACCACCACCCTCAACAGTACCAAAAGATTTGTAGTTGTTTGAAACCGTTATTTTATTCAAAATACGCTCGGTAGCTACAATTTGGTAAGGTCGCATTGCCAACAATAATTTGTCGGAAGTGAAAACACAGTATTTCGTAAGCAGATTGAGCAAAGTGTGCTTTGCGAAAAATGTGCGTCCGAAGTCCATTAAATCAACAATCGGGCGGTTGTTGGCATCAGCCCACCACGAAGTAAATTCAAAGCTGTTGCTGGTGCGTTTGCCTTTTTTAACCGCTCCATCGCCCAACTCCCTGATATGCGTAAAGCGGGTGGTATTGCTGTAATATTTTGTGTAAGTGCCGTTTGAAATTACGAAAAGTTGCACAAACTCAAACAAACCACAACCAGCCCAAAACGATTCTCGGTTGTATCGGTTTATCTGATTAAATGCCTCTTTAATGTCAACACCCCGTTTTTTAAGCTCGATATGTACCAATGGTAAACCGTTTACCAATACTGTAACATCGTAGCGATTGGCACGCACAATGTCTGAACCATGATTTTCAGGATTTACCTGATTGCCATGATTGGGGCTGACGGTATATTGGTTGATTACCTGAAGTCGGTTATTATGAATATTCTGTTTATCTATCAAATAAATATTCTTGACAGTTCCGTCATCTCGTGTAAGTAGTTGGATATGGTCTTCCTGTATAATGGTAGTTTTTTCCTCAATGCCGTTATTTTGGTTAGCAATTTTGCCTTTGAAAAATTGCTCCCATTCCGAATTGGAAAACTGGTAATTATTCAGGGTTTCTAATTGCAGGCGCAAGTTGGCAATCAATTCGTCTTCCGAAGTGATTGGCAAATAATCGTAAGCCTGTGTTTGAAGCTGCTCAATAAATGCTTTTTCGAGGTCTGCCTCACTCTGATAAGTAGTTTCCTTGCGGTAGAGCGGTTGGTATTCCGCTACTACCGTACTTTCGGGGGATTCTGCAATGAGGTTGTATTGTGTCATAGTAATTCTTATTTAAATGGGCTTTTGGTCACGAAATCTATTTCACGACCAAAGGTTTTATTAGTCGATTTATTGCTGAATATCAATATGTTATTATTTTTTGCTCCGTAAACCATTATTTCCATATCCTTCCTGAATAATTATTCTTCATTATCAGTTTTTTCTTTTTTACCGTTTTCAATTGCCCTAATACTTTTGGCATTTAGCGGACTGACTACTTTTCTACCTGTTTCGGCTTCTAATTTCAAACGGGCTTCTTTGGCTATGTTGCCTCCACGGCGTGCCACATCTTCGTGTTCGGGAAACGATTCGGGATTGGTTGTTTCCGATATTTCTTTGGTTGACAACTCGGCAAGCATATTAAGAACCAATTCTTTGTTGGTCATGTTGTCACGCAGGTTTTCCTTTTTCAGGTTTTTGAATTTCTTGTATTCTTTGGCTGTTTTGCCCGCCCATGTTTTGTAAATAATATCGGTTAAAGCGGCAAACTCAACACCTTCTTCCAAACCCAGTCGTTTCCATTCATCGGTTAAGCTTTTGCGTATCTCAATACTTTTTATGCGTTGGTTTATCCAATTGTCGGAGTAGCCCAAACGCTTATAATCGGTCATCGCCTGTTCGATTGACAGTTCGGGGTCTTGCAATTGGTCGAGCCGTTGTTTGCCCACTTCGGCTAACCACAATTTAAACGGTTCTGCCTTTTTTGAAGGAATTGACTGAATGATACGGAAAAGCTGTGCGGTATTGGCAGCTAATGTTTTACGCTGTTTTCCTGTTTCGGTGGCCATAGCTATCTGGGGACAATTTGTCCCTATGTAATCGCCGAGCAAGGTATCACGCTTACGCAACTTTTTCAAATAATCGGTAGGGTTGGCACTATCGGTAAGTACATCAATAACATCTACCACCGAGAAATACCACTCTTCCTCTTCTTCGTTCCATGCCGAACGGATTTTTTTATCTTCAAAAAGTTTTATCGAGTTTCCTTTTTCCATAACTGAAAATAGTCATTAATGGGTTAACGGTTTAAATTCCAATAATTTTCCTCTGTAATAATTGTATTGTTTGCGGCGACCGTCTATTTCGGCAGGTAAACCAATCGAAATATCATTTACCAAGCTATCGAATTTATCCAATATCCCTGTTATGCGTTCCTGTTCAGCAATGGGTGGAATTGGAATTTTATATTTCATAATTGAAGCTTTATCGCCACGGGGCATTTTTGCTCCTTTTGCAAATTGCATGTTATACTCAAAAAACATATCTGAAGACAATAGATAGTAAAGAAACTTAGAGTTTAACTCGTTTTCATTTTCCTTTTGAATGCGAACGACTAATACATCACCATTTGTACCACCTGAATGTGTTGCACACCATATTTTTTTTAGATATGGACGAATGTTTCCAATTAAAATATCCCCTGTTTCAAATCGTGTCATATTCCCTGTTGAAGGAACATAGCTTGAAAAGGTTTTACCTTGCTTATTTTGTAATAAATTATCCACTCCTATATAAGTTTGTTTATCCAGTTCAACTGCCGCAATACGGGTGTTTGAATAATGAGTAACATTTTTTAGTTCAACCCATCTTACCTCGTACCCCCCCCATTTAGATTACTGAATTTCAACAACTTAGCTCGGTAGTGTTCATATTGGGCGCGACGCGCCTCCAGCTCCGCCTCCAGCTCCGCCTCCAGCTGAGTGAAACTATCGAGGATAGTTACGATTTCCTGTTGGATTGGTAGCGGGGGAATGGGAATTTGAATTTTTTCAACTGCTTGCCTGTCTATGGTTGGAACACCACCATCTCGCCTTTGTGATTTTAAGTATGGCTCTTGTGTTTTCAGGAAATAATAAAGAAATTTATCTTCAATGTCGTCAGGAGTTTTTACCACAAAAGTACCATCAGAAGACCAAAAATCCACGCCACTCCACACTACTTCTCCGACACTACCTGTATTGATTACCATTGTTTGATTTGCTTTGCGATTAAATTCGTCATAACGACCAAGCGGAATTAAACCTCCGTGAAAAACAGGATAACTGCCATCTTCTGAAAGCTCTTTTTTGGTAAGGCGTTTCCCTCGCAAAACTTCACAAACTTCGCCCAATTCCTTAAACTCCACCCCATTAGGGCAATATTGTTGTATAAGTTGTTGTATTTTATTCATTGTTGTTTTCTTTTATAGTATTAGTTTCCTCGCTTTGCTCGGAATGACGGACATCGCAAACAAGAGAGGGGGTGGAAATGCGTGCGGCTTCGCCGCGCGCATTTCCACCTACACCACCACAAAGCTTGCTGTCATTCCGACTAAAAGGAGGAATCTGTTGATTTTCTTGTAGTTCCTTTAAAAATTCCTCTACTTGTTGAGAGTAAGAAACCTTTTCCCTATCAAAACCAAGTTCCGTTACAAGCACTTTCCATTCAGGATTTTTCTTGTTAATCAAATCTTCTTTCTTTTGACGATTCCATTTTTTTAGTTCTTTTTCCCGTTGAATTGCCAAATCGAAATAGGGAAATTCTTCGTAATATATACAGTATTCAAGATTATACTTGTCTGTAAAAGAGTTTTTTATCAAATGATTTTTATGCTCGTAAACCCTACGGCATAAGTCGTTTGTAACACCAATGTATAAAGTCGTTCGGTTTTTATTGGTCATTATGTACACAAATCCAGCTTTATTCATTTTTGCCCCCCTTCTTTTCTAACCTTTTAATTTCTTTATCGAAGTCGGAAATGATTTTTTGTGATTTGTTAAACTCGTTATATTCGGCTTCGGCTTTATGGTCGGCTTGTTGTTTGGTTACCTTACCCTTGTCGGTTAGTATCTTGTACTTGCGGAAAGCCAAAAATTCATTTACACTTGCTGCAAATTCTTTCATTGTAAATGTATTTTCACGCTCAACCAAGTCTTCGATATAATCAAAATAACCTGTTACAGCACGTTCTAATCGACGGATTTCGTCCTCGGGTAAATAGTTTTTGGCAATGGTAACGTCTGATTTTAAAATCCTACCATCGGGCGAATTTTTCCAAGTCTTTAGCCCCATGTTATCAGCACGTCTGTCTGCTTTTGTGTAGATAATTTCGGCTGCCGTTTGTCCGGTAATGGCATAGTGGAACTTGTTTTGCACCATTGCATAAAAGTCTTGGGTAGTGGACGAGTCTTTGTCATAGTCAATGCTGCATTCGGCAAAAATATCGGTAATCTGTTGCCAAATACGGCGTTCGCTGGCACGAATGGAACGGACACGTTCCAACAGTTCACGGAAATAATCTTTTCCGAAGGCCGTTTTTCCTTGTTTTAAGCGTTCATCGTCAAGCACAAACCCTTTTGTAATGAACTCTTTGAGCGTTTGTGTAGCCCAAATACGAAAATCGGTGGCACGTTTTGAATTTACACGATAGCCAACAGCAATAATCATATCGAGGTTGTAAAAATCTATGACCTCAGGAACTTCTCCTCTAAATCCCCGATTTACGACTGTTTCCATTTTGGAAACAGTCGTATTTTCAGACAGTTCCCCTTCCACGAAAATATTTTTAATGTGCTTGCTTATGGCAGGTACTCCAACACCAAACAATTCGGCCATCGCTTTCTGTGTTAGCCAAAGTGTTTCATCATTTACCACAACACCAATTTTAATATTTTCGTTTGGCGTTGTATAAAGCAAAAATTGAAGTTCTTTATTCATTTTTATGGAGTTTCTTCGTTTATTATTCTATTCTCTTTTAGTAGCTTGCTAATCGGCATTCCATTTTATTATAGTATTCTACCTTACGTTTTCCGCCCCTAACTATTATTACCAATTTCGTGAGGTCACGAAAATGGTCAGCAATACTGATATTCAAGCCAGCAAATTGTAATTCAGTTGTTCGGAAATCCCGAACAACTGGATTTGTCAGGCACTGCGAAATATTAGTGGTTGTTCGGAAAAACCGAACTGCCACAACTTGTCGGAAATTCCGACAGGTTGCTAATGTTCTAATTAATTTACTCATGCCGAAACTCCTTCCAAGTCTGCTACAATTGCATCAATAGCCGTGCGAAGCTTGTTTTGGCGTATTACAATCTCGGCAATATGGGCGTTAAGTTTTTCAATATTCACTTCCTCTGTTGTGTTTTCCTGCTCCACATAGCTACTTACGGCAATATTGTAGTCGTTTTCAGCTATGTCGCTGTTGGGTACAAGTCGGGCAAAATGGTCAATGTCTTTACGCTCAACAAAGGCATTGAGTATCTTTTTTCGGTTTGGCTCGGTAAGCTTGTTTTTGTTACCACCACGCACAAATTCGGCTGAGGCATCAATAAACAGTGTGGCATTATCCTTTTTGCTCTTTTTAAGTACAATAATACAAGTTGCGATACCAGTACCAAAAAACAAATCGGGCGGTAACTGGATTACAGTATCAACATAGTTGTTATCAATCAAATATTTGCGAATTTTCTGTTCTGCACCGCTGCGATATAGCACACCGGGAAACTCAACTATGGCTGCCGTACCGGAAGTAGAGAGCCACGAAAGCATGTGCATTGTAAATGCGAGGTCGGCTTTACTCTTTGGAGCAAGCACACCTGCTGGCGAAAAACGAGGGTCGTTAATCAAAAGCGGATTTGCATCACCTTCCCATTTTATAGAATATGGCGGATTTGAGATAATACAATCGAAAGGTTCATCGTCCCAATGTTTGGGTTCGGTAAGTGTGTCGCCGTGGGCAATATCAAACTTTTCGTAATTAATATCATGCAAGAACATGTTGATACGGCAAAGGTTGTAGGTGGTAATGTTGATTTCCTGACCATAGAAGCCCTGCCGAACATTTTCTTTACCTAATACTTTGGCAAATTTCAACAACATTGAGCCAGAACCACAAGCAGGGTCATAAACTTTGTTTACCTGCTTTTTACCAACAACCGTTATTTCGGCAAGCAATTCGGAGACCTCTTGAGGGGTAAAAAATTCACCTCCTGATTTACCTGCATTGCTGGCGTACATGGTCATTAAAAACTCGTAAGCATCACCAAAAAGGTCGTTGGTGTTGTCCTGATAATCGCCTAACTCCAAGCCCCCGATTGAGTCTATAATTTTGACTAAGGTTTCATTTCGTTTTTGAACTGTAGCCCCCAGCTTGTTACTGTTTACATCAATATCGTCAAACAAGCCCCGCAAATCATCTTCGCTGTCGGTGCCTTTGGCAGAGTTTTCAATATTCTTGAAAACATTGCTCAATGTTTCATTGAGATTGGCATCATTCTTGGCTTTGTTCCGTACATTCACAAATAGCTCCGAAGGCAAAATATAAAAGCCTTTTTCTTTTACAGTATCGGCTCTTCCAAATTCAGCATCTTTATCGGAAATTTTGGTGTAATCAAATTTGGTGTTGCCAGTACGCTGTTCTTCCTTATTGATATATGAGGTAAGGTTTTCAGAAATAAACCTGTAGAACAGCATGCCCAGTACATAGGATTTAAAATCCCAACCGTCAACACTGCCTCGTAAATCGTTTGCTATTTGCCAAATGGTGCGGTGAAGTTCTTCCCGTTCTTGTTCTTTTGTCATTATATATTGAATGTTTTATTTAGATTATTATTCATTTTTCAGATTTTTCAAAACAATACTTAAAGCATTGGTTGCTAATTCTTTTTTGTCCTCAATAAGTGAAAATATTTGGTCAGCAAGCCAAAGTGTCAATAACTCCTTTTCGTCTGTATTAAGAAGCTTCGCAATTAATACAACCTGTTCTCGCTTTGCAGGGCGGTCGCCTCGCTCAATTTTGCTGTACATTGGAGTATCAATTTCCAATGCTGAGGCTAATTGTCGTTGTAACATTTGATTATCTTCTCTCAGCTGTCGAATTTTATCGGCAAATAACATCACTTTTATTTTTGTTTGCATGACTTTTCTGTTTCTGAATTGTCAGAATATGAACAAATATAAAAAATTAATATCCAACGAAAAAGAAAAAAATTTACAAATCAACTCAGTTAATTGCATTCGACAAATATATCTGTCAAGATATGGCAAATATTTGTAAAATGCTATATTCAAAGTGACTGAACAAATAATGTATAACTACTTGGTGCGTTCAACTCTTTATGAGGTCTAAAATTTTACGAACGCCAAAAATTGATCATTAGTTATTATATATAGAGTGGCAAAGATACCTCGCGCCCGAGGAGGGAGGGGACCCCGTTTGCATTGCAAATGGGGAGGTGTATCTGAGCTACTCTATATATAATAACAGGTTGTTTAACAATGTAATAAGTATCTGCACAAAATTGAACATATTGCAAAAAAAAGAGCGGTTATTAGCCGCTCTCTCTTAGTTATGATAGTCGTAATTATTTCACTTCTTCAAAATCCACATCGGTTACCTCTTTGTCGCCGCCTTGTGCGTTTCCGCCATTATCGGATGGACCTTGTTGTGCTCCACCGGCCGAAGGCCCGCTCTGTTGTGCTGCTTTTGCCATATCTTCGGATGCTGCATGCCATGCACTGTTCATCCCCTCCATAGCTTTATCTATTGCTGCAATATCGCCAGATTTGTGAGCCTCTTTAAGAGCTGCAAGTGCAGATTCTATAGCACCCTTTTTATCGGCAGGAATCTTGTCACCATACTCTTTAAGGTTCTTTTCGCTCTGGAAGATCATAGTGTCGGCTGCATTAATTTTGTCAACCTTCTCTCTCTCAGCACGGTCTCTCTCTTCGTTGGCTTTAGCCTCATCCTTCATCTTCTTGATTTCGGCATCGGTAAGACCGCTTGAAGCCTCGATTCTGATCTTTTGCTCTTTACCGGTTCCCTTATCTTTTGCAGATACGTGCAGAATGCCATTTGCATCGATGTCGAATGTAACTTCAATTTGAGGTACACCTCTTGGTGCAGGAGCAATTCCATCGAGGTGGAAACGCCCGATTGTTTTATTGTCGCGAGCCATAGGTCTCTCTCCCTGAAGAACGTGGATCTCAACAGATGGTTGGTTGTCACTTGCAGTACTGAATACCTCCGACTTCCTTGTAGGGATAGTGGTGTTGGATTCGATGAGTTTTGTCATTACTCCGCCATATGTTTCAATACCCAGTGATAGAGGAGTAACATCGAGAAGTAGAACATCCTTAACATCACCTGCAAGAACTCCTCCCTGAATAGCAGCACCTACCGCTACAACCTCATCGGGATTTACACCTTTACTTGGAGATTTTCCGAAAAATTTCTCAACAATCTGCTGGATAGCAGGAATTCTTGTTGATCCTCCAACCAAAAGAACCTCGTCGATATCGCTGGCAGAGAGGTTCGCATCGCTGAGTGCTTTGCGGCAAGGCTCAATTGTCCTCTGAATAAGTGAGTCACATATCTGCTCAAACTTGGCTCTGGTGAGGCTCTTAACAAGGTGTTTAGGAACCCCGTCAACAGGCATTATATATGGCAGATTGATTTCGGTAGATGTTTGGCTTGAGAGTTCGATTTTCGCCTTTTCCGCAGCCTCCTTGAGTCTCTGAAGAGCCATAGGATCCTTACGGAGGTCAATTCCGCTGTTCTCCGCCTTAAACTCGTCGGCGAGCCAGTCTATAATCTTCTGATCAAAGTCATCGCCTCCAAGGTGTGTGTCTCCGTTTGTCGATTTTACTTCAAAAACACCTTCGCCAAGTTCGAGGATAGAGATATCGAATGTTCCACCACCAAGGTCGAATACCGCTACCTTCATATCCATATGCTTCTTGTCGAGGCCATATGCAAGGGCTGCTGCAGTAGGTTCGTTAATAATTCTCTTTACTTTGAGACCTGCGATTTCTCCGGCCTCTTTGGTAGCCTGTCTCTGTGAGTCGCTGAAGTATGCCGGAACTGTAATTACAGCTTCTGTAACCTCTTGTCCCAGATAATCCTCAGCAGTCTTCTTCATTTTTTGAAGAACCATTGCAGATATCTCCTGAGGAGTGTACTGACGATCGTCGATTTTTACCCTCGGAGTGTTATTCTCTCCACGCTCAACAGTATATGGAACCCTTTTAATCTCTTCTGTAACCTGATCGTAGGTCTCACCCATAAAACGCTTGATTGAGTAGATGGTTTTTGTTGGGTTTGTAATTGCCTGTCTCTTTGCAGGATCTCCGATTTTTCTCTCAGAACTGTCGGTAAAAGCAACAACGGAAGGAGTTGTTCTCTTACCTTCGCTGTTTATGATAACGGCAGGTTCATTACCTTCCATAACGGCAACACAGGAGTTTGTTGTGCCAAGGTCAATGCCTATGATTTTTCCCATAATACGATTTGTATATTTAATTTTTATTATTGATTATCCAGTTTCGCATAGGTAATATCTAAGATTGTGCCAAATGAAATATCTGACAAGGTGTCATATTTTAAATGAATATTTGTTTAGATTTGCACCGGTTAAAGTGTGGAAAATTATGTCAACAGAAGGGAAAAGCCGGGTTATGACAACCCGTAAACTACAGGAGATGAAAATTAAAGGGGAGAAGATCGCCATGTTAACCGCATACGATTTTACCTCTGCAAAAATACTTGATGAGGCCGGTATAGATGTGATTCTTGTCGGCGACTCGGCCTCAAACGTTATTGCCGGTCACGAGACAACTCTCCCGATAACGCTGGATCAGATGATATATCACGCCCAGAGCGTAATGAGGGCTGTAAAGAATCCGCTGGTTGTTGTAGATCTGCCTTTTGGTTCTTACCAAGGCAACTCCAGAGAGGCTGTAGCTTCGGCTATCAGAATCATGAAGGAGTCGGAGGCAGATGCTGTGAAGCTTGAAGGCGGTCAGGAGGTTATTGAGTCTGTCCGCAGAATATTGTCGGCCGGAATCCCTGTTATGGGGCATCTGGGTCTGATGCCTCAATCTATAAATAAGTTCGGAACCTACAGTGTCCGGGCAAAGGAGGAGGCTGAGGCTGCGCAGCTTATTGAAGATGCATTAATGCTTGAGGAGGCTGGCTGTTTTGCAATTGTGCTGGAGAAGATTCCGGCCGACCTGGCCGAAAAGGTATCTGCACTTCTTAAAATTCCGGTAATTGGGATAGGAGCAGGGGGAAAAACCGACGGTCAGGTACTTGTGATGCATGATATGCTTGGCCTGAGCACTGAGTTCTCTCCTCGATTTCTAAGACGCTATCACAATCTTCACGATGAGATGCTCTCCTCATTCCGCCGTTATATTGAGGATGTTAAGAGTTGTGACTTCCCGAATGAAAATGAGCAATATTGATAAAATATCGTAATGGAGGAGTTCGATCAAAATTCAATTTTATATGAAGACAACCACATAATTGTGGTTAATAAGAGGGCAGGGCAGATTGTCCAGGGTGATAAGAGCGGAGATACTCCACTGAGCGAACTTGTAAGCACCTTTATTGCTAAACGGGATAAAAAACCGGGTGCGGCTTTCATAGGCGTACCACACAGAATTGACCGTCCGGTTAGTGGTATAGCAATGTTTGCCAAAACATCCAAGGCACTTGCCCGTTTGAATGAGATGTTCAGAGATGGATCAATTCAGAAGATCTACTGGGCTATCGTCTCCCGGATGCCTGCTGCTCCGGATGGCGAGCTTAGAGGCTTTATCACCAGAAATGAGAAGCAGAATAAATCATATATCTCTGAAACTCCTAAACCAGGGTCTAAAGATGCCGCTCTTCTATACAGGCATCTGCTGAGCGGCGATAATTACCATTTGCTGGAGATAACTCTGCTGACAGGAAGACACCATCAAATAAGAGCGCAGCTCGCTTACTCAATTGCTCCCATCAAGGGGGATCTTAAATATGGTGCCAGAAGATCTAATCCAGACGGAAGTATATCATTGCACGCAAGGAGTATAAAGTTTATCCATCCGGTGAAGAGGGAAGAGATTTATGTTGAGGCTCCGGTTCCGGAAGACTCTCTCTGGCTATGGTTTGAGGAGAGAGCGGTAGGGGTCAGGCTTTAAATCTGCTCATATCCATCCCTATCTCCTCTCCGTGACGAATTTCGGTACCAGAGATATCAATAAGAGCGCCCTCTTTAAGTGTTGCCCCATATTTTTTACATAGTTCAGCGGCATCATATCCTCTCCTCGGATAGACCCAAACCTCAAACTCACTGAGGAGTGATTGGTATTCGTGCCACTTTTCGATAATAGAGAGATTATCTGCACCTATTATTAGAATAAATTCAGAGCCGGGTTCAGTACGCTTTAAGTACCTCATAGTCTCAATAGTGTACAGAGGTGGAGGGAGATGGAACTCTACATCGGTTACAATTGCCTTTAGTTTATGCCTCTCTACGGCCCTCTTAACACTCTCTATTCTATCATATGCACTCGACTCCAATGTATCGCTCTTAAGTGGATTTTTAGGAGAGACAACAAGGCGCAATTCGTCAATCTCTCCCGATTTGCAGAAGAACTCAGCTACCGCAAGGTGGCCGATATGAAAAGGGTTAAATGATCCGAAATAGAGGCCTACTTTTTTCATTTGCAATATTTTGCAAAATTATTTTCAACTAACTTTACAGACTCCTCCAGGCACTCTTCGAGTTTGTCATTTACAAGAACAATGTCGAATTTGCTCCTGAAAGTGAGTTCAACTTCGGCTTTTGCAACTCTCTTCTCTATTGATACCAAATCATCGGTACCCCTAGCAATGAGTCTCTCTTTAAGCGCCTTTACCGAAGGGGGCTGTATAAATACCGAAAGGGCCTGCTTCCCGAATATCTTCTTGAGATTTACTCCGCCTACAACATCCACATCGAATACCACAACTCCATTTCTGGCCCATATTCTTTCGACTTCGCTCTTAAGTGTTCCGTAGTAAACCCCTTCATACACCTCCTCATATTCGATAAAGTCTCCGGACTCTATCTTTGACCGGAACTCCTCTACCGAAAGGAAGAAGTACTCCTTCCCGTTCTGCTCGTTGCCTCTGGGACCTCTGGAGGTAGCACTCACAGAAAATTCCAAAAAGTGGTATCGCTCCAGTAAATAGTTTACCACCGTAGATTTACCTGACCCGGAGGGGGCCGAAAAGATAAGTATGTTTGGATCTCTCTGCTGACTCATTAAGTATCTGTTTGAATTGGTTATGATATAATAATTCTGTTGCTAATTGGTTTCATATAATGATTTTTCATCTTTTGCAGATGCAAAGTCATAAAAAAATTCGGCTATTTTTCCGATGGATGCGTCAAGGAAGCGGGCCCCGTTTTGTGCATTTGCCAGCGAAGGATTTCCGACCCCACTGTCCTGAGTGGTTAATACCCATCTTCTTGGAGTCCATGCCCACTTCTCCCTGAAGCCCCTTGCCTTGAGCCTGTTCTCGCGTCCCGGGCCCGCTTCGCTTAATGGAAGCACCAAATCAGGTCTGATCGCCATCATACATGCTGTCTCAAGTTCGCCTGCGTGGTCCCCGGGTTCATTGAAGAACTCAGAAGGGTTGCACGCAACCCACCAGTTTACCGAAGCTACCAGAATCTCGGGATATTTGAGCAAAAGTTCCCTGATTATTGGTTGAAAAAGATTGCCTCCATGAGCATTAAGAATAACCAGCCGTGAAACTCCATTTACCCTGAGGACCTCAAGAATGTCACACAAAATAGCCATCTGAGTCGACGGGTTAAGGTTCATACAGAGCTTTACCTCCATCTGCCCGGTATTAACCCCGTAAGCAACAGGAGGTAAAACGGTAATTGAACCTGAACCGGGAGTACTATCAGCCAAAGTTCCGTTTGCCAATTGAGCCGCTTTAACCGCTACATACTCTGCAAGAATAGTGTCTGTGCCGTAGGGCAGATGGTAGTTGTGAGCCTCTGTAGCACCCCATGGGAGTACAGCCATTGCAACTTTTTCATCTTTTATCTGTTTATATTTGGAAAATTGGAGATTATTTTGTATCATATGGCTCTTTTTCTACAAAGTTACTCTTTTTTGAATTATCTTTGCACGGTTATTTTCTAAAAAACTAACAATATGATTTCATACAAAGAACTTGGACTGGTAAATTCCAAAGAGTTATTTGCCAAAGCAGTAAAAGGAGGATACGCTATCCCTGCCTTCAACTTTAATAACATGGAGCAAATGCAGGCAATCATTTCTGCTTGCGTTGAAACCAAATCTCCCGTAATTCTGCAGGTTTCAAGCGGAGCCCGTAAATATGCCAATCAGACCCTTTTGCGCTATATGGCTCAGGGTGCAGTTGAGTATGCAAAAGAGTTGGGAGAAAATATTCCTATCGTACTACACCTGGATCACGGCGATACCTTTGAACTTTGCAAGTCTTGCATAGATATGGGTTTCTCTTCGGTAATGATTGATGGTTCTCACCACTCATACGAAGATAACGTGAAACTTACAAAACAGGTTGTTGAGTATGCTCACGCACATGGAGTCACAGTAGAAGGTGAACTCGGGGTTTTAGCAGGAGTGGAGGATGAAGTATCTGCAGAACACCATACATATACACAACCTGAAGAGGTTGAAGATTTTGTCAAGAGAACAGGTGTGGATTCACTTGCAATCTCAATCGGAACATCGCACGGCGCATTTAAATTCAAACCTGGTCAAAAACCAGAGATCCGCCTCGATATTCTTGCAGAAATTGAAAAGAGAATTCCTGGTTTTCCAATCGTTCTTCACGGTGCATCTTCGGTACCTCAGGAGATCGTTGCAGAAATCAACCAATATGGTGGCAAATTGAAAGATTCAATCGGTATTCCTGAGGAGCAGCTTCGTAAAGCGGCTGCAAGCGCAGTTTGTAAAATCAATATCGATTCCGACGGTCGTCTGGCTATGACAGGTGCTATCAGAAAGGTATTTGCTGAAAAACCTGAAGAGTTTGACCCAAGAAAGTATCTGGGACCTGCAAGAGATGCCTTGAAAGCTCTCTACAAACATAAAATTATCAATGTTTTAGGCAGCGACGATAAAATTTAATTTGCCTGAATAAGTTTTAATGAGTTAAATGGACCGGCTTAATTATTAAGCCGGTCTTTTTATTTTTTCATAACTGAGTTCCAGACAGCTTTTCTTAGTGTCCCGGCAGAGTCATCGCCCTCATATTGCCAGTACATAATCCCCTTCATTCCTAAGGACAAAAGCCATTGAGCCTTAAGTGATATACTTTTCGCATTGTCATATCCGCAAAAATAGACTCCGTTTTTTGTTACAAAAGGAACGCACGCCGTATTGTCCCAATTGTCGATTTTATAGATGGAAGGATCCAGTTTTATGATCGTGTTGTAGTTAAGTGCCTGTGGCGATTCCGAGAATGAGTGTCTGCCATAAAAGGGCACTCCCAGAACAAGCTTGGAAGCCGGCATCCCTGCGTTTAAATACTCATTGACACTCCTCTGGCAATCCCAGTCGGCATTTGAATTGAATAGCGCGGAGTGGTGTTTTGGAGCAGCCGAAATATCATATGTCATAATATTTACATAATCAACATAAGGGGCGGTTGCCCCGATGTCAATAAACCTATAGCCTCCTGTTACGGCCCTCTTGTTTCTTACATAACCTGCATAACTTACCAAATATGATGAGCCGAGTGTTTGTCTTAACTGTTTGATCAAAAGCGTAAAATTATCTACATCCACTGCAGGATCACAGGCGTGCCCGCTCCACGAGAGGCCGGGAAACTCCCAATCGATATCAACACCGTCAATTCCCCACTTTATAATAAAGTCAAGGCAATCCTGTGCAAATTTCTTTCTGTATGTATCTGATTTTGCGAGTGCAGAAAAGCCTCCTCCCTGGGAGTTGTCGCTATTGGCTACCATATGTGTGAAAGAGATGCAGATTTTCAGACTCTTCTTTATCTTTTTCAGATCCACAATCTGCCTGAACCTGCTCTCCGATCCCTCCAGTTTTAACCCCTTGTATACTCCATTCTCAACATATAACTCAGCAAATGCGTAGTTTATGTGTGAAATATAGGTTGGATCGGGTATCTGAGATCCATAATATGTTACATATGCAAGGGCTACTCTGCCGTTTACATAATCTGCCGGCTTCTCACCTCCGGGAACATATGTATATTCATCTTTCTGACAGCTGGTAATTGTAATTAGGGTAATTGAGAAGAGTAAAAGGAGCTTCTTTTTCATATTTTATTTAACCATAGTTTCAAAAACTTATCTGCCACGCTATATGTGACAAGATTTTCATCCCTGTTAAATGTGCGATTCACATAATCTCTCTCAATCAAACCTTTAAGTGCTGCTTGCACCGAGCTTTGTGAAGTAAGTGAATGTTTTCTGACAAAGGATCCCGATGTAATGTTTCTCGCATCTCCTTCCTCAGCTATTGCTTTTAAAAGCTCCTTCTGTTTTGGAGGCAGGCGAAACAGTGTGTCATTAAAAGTGTGGCTCATAGATTGAAGAACATCATCAATAGCTGTCTGGACCATCTGCCCGTTGCAGATCGCTCCTCTCTGAGCTCTGTTGAACATTGTCGCAAGCACGCTCTGGGTATACCACAATACTCCGGAAAAGTTTGCGTAAACCTCCTCAATTGCCTCCGATGAGATATCAAAACTGTAATTTCTGAAGTGGTATGTTGCAAAAAAGAGATAGTCGTTAAGAGTGATATCTGCCGGAATTATTGTTGAGACTGAGTGAGCAAATGGACCACCCGGAAAAAGTATGCTCTTTTCGGGTTTAATTTCTGAATTGCCATTTAAAAGTTCGTCGTTTCCGGCTATTATAACTCGTGTATTCCTGGTTTGCTGGATATAGCTCTTTATGAGATCGGAGGCCCCTTTTTCCGGAAAATCGTAAATCTTTTGAAACTCATCTATAGTGAGAATAAATGTTCTGGATGAGTTCTCCATAGTCTCGAAAAGTTGCTCCAACTTTAGAGCACTGTTCTCATCATCTTCGGAATATGGCTCTTCGAATCCTTTATCGAACTCATTTTGTGCAGATGTCTGGAATTTGATGTTGTGCAGTCGGATTATACGGTTGAGTTCTTTCCCGAAAACATAGATGAACTCTCTTAAACTTCTAACCTGATAGATGTCAAGATTGACAAACACAAAATCGCGATATATCTCCCTGCTTCTCAATGAGTGCTCTATTAACCAGCTTTTGCCGCTTCGTCTTGGTGCGATAATGGCACTCTTGTTTCCCGACAAAAGGTTTGAAACAAGCTTTTGGGTCTCGACATTTCGATTACAGAAAAATTCCGGAGCAATGTAATTTCCCGTAAAAAAGGGGTTATTAACTACCGGCATAACTCGCAGTTTTTATTAGTTATACAAATTTAATATTATTTTATAATAATCCTAATTTAATAATTTTTTAATATTCAGAGCGGTTTTATAATTTTGCAGCAACTGAATCTATTATACCTGGAATGAAAAAAACAAAGATATGTCTTGTAAGACACGGTGAAACCGATTGGAATATTGATGGGAGATAGGCAGCTTTAAGACCAGACTCTTTAACTCGTCTATTAATCTGCTCGAGAGAGATGAGAACGGATGGTCTCTTATTTTCCATAACCTCACAGCCTCCGATGAGATTCTTGAGAACTATTTTGATTATAAATAAAAAAACCGGGAGCCATACTTCTGAATTATCAGTTGTTGACTCCCGGTACGCTTCGGAAAAATTTTTTGGCAAAAATTTTAATTCCCGGCGTGTAGCTTGTGCAGATACATTGCGAATGAGCGATAAATGAAGTGAGTCCACTTACCAAACGGGACTATTATAAGTGCCCACTGTGCAAGTATTATTAAATGGGTCATATATGCCCACTTGTTGCCCTCAAGAATATCAAGATCTATAAAGAGCCTGACCATAAATGAGGTCAATCCCATAAGAAGCAGCCATATTACAAAGAACCAGTCCGATGGTTGGGAGTTTTTACTCACCTCCCTGTTTCTCCTGATTCTACCGCCAACAAAATCTATTGTGACAATAAATATTATTGCACTCATCAGATAGCCGACAAAAATAACAGCTTTGCTTTCACTCCCAAACCAATCAAGGAATACTGTTGTAAACAGCAGCGACAGGTATCCGATGACCAGAATAAAGTGTTCAAACCACCTCTTTTGATTATCATCACAACCAAGAGTACGTTTTTGAGTGAACATATGTATAAAGAACTCCCCTGCAGATGCAATATACTGTTTGAATGGGATCTTTTTGCCCGGCTTAATTGTAGTCAGGTACCACATTCGTATTACGTTCGGCATAATAATTACCGAAAATACCCCAATGATAGCTACCATTTCGAAAAGGTGGCCAAAGTGCATAATTGTGTCGAGGTCAAACGAGAGAGAGGCTGCATAAATAACTACGGCTGCAAGCACCGCTGCCATAGCCAATAGAGTTAAAGTGAGTGACTCATATAACTTACCGGATAAACCAGTCCAGTCGTAACGCGCAGTAAGCCAGCGGCGTAGTGACATCATTAGCTCGCCTGGTTTGGCACTTTGAGGGCAGGTTTCTGAACACTCTCCACAATAGTAACAAAGCCATGGCTTTAGTGACGATTCTATCTCCTTCTCAGCTCCCAGTGCAGATAGTCTAACCATCTCCCTTGGAAATGAGTCCTCCTTTGTAGAAAGAGAACACACTGCTGTACAATTACCACAATTATAACAGGAGGTAAAAGGGCCGGCTCCGTATCTCTTGAGATCTTTGCCGAATTTTGGATCAATTTTACTCATTCTTCTTTAGTTTATAGTAAAAGTACTCGTCGTTATCGTCGATTTTTGATGTTTGCAGAAGTCCGAATTTGACCATTGATGCAACATAGTAAACCGTCTCATCCAGGGGCATTCCTGTCTTTTGTGAGATTTGAGGGATTGTAAGTTCACACTCCTTAAGTGCTTCACTTATTACCTTTTTTCTCCGGATGAAATCTTTTAAATTATCCTTTACCGCATCGGAAACCTTTCTGGTCTCTCTTACAATTTTTACGGTTGATATTTTTTCATTATTCATACTACTCTGTTTTTTAACCGGCAAGAATATCTATCATCTCCTCCACCTCTTTGTCGGAGAATGTTTTAAGATTTATGGAGTTTGAGTGACAAACCGGCAGACACATTCCACATCCCTTGCAGGTTGAACTGTTTACCCTGG
>JAFIHK010000054.1 GCA_017848635.1 Bacteroidales bacterium
CATGGATTTCACTCGCTCGACACTGCGATTGAGCTCATTAATGAGTATAGAGGTAGAACGGAGGTTGGAATTCATCAGTAAAATTCCGAAATAGAGCTGGTTTACCCTCTCTCTTATTTGATAAATATCTGCCGTCGTTTTGGCAAAATCACGCTCTCTCTCCGAAATTGCAGAGGATCTCCTGGCAGATGCAAGTCCACCATCCCATATAATCTGATCAATCTGCAAAGTTGCACCATACTGACCTTTATCCATAGATTCTATTGATACTCCGGGAATTGACAATGGTATCCCGGTTACGTCGGACTGGTAAGTAGCCTTCGCTGTAATGCTTAACTGAGGCAGATAGGCCTTGTTAGCCGATTCAATTTTATAGCTTGCAGAATTTTGAGCCAAAGCATATTGTAAGAACTGCGGATAGTTTTTTATAGCTGCTTCAACACACAATTCAAGAGAGATCTGCCCGGAAAGCTGACCCGTTCCCGATAGAAGCGAAAGAACAATTATAAACAGTGACTTTTTCATATCTATTTTTTTATACTGTTCCATACAAAATCAAAGATCTGCTCCTTTCTCTCTTCTACAAATTCACCGTAAGAGATCCCGCTGTTTTCCATAACCTGTATATAGATAGGTCTGGCTATAAACATAAAGACGTTAAGGGAGACTATATTAAAAAGTAGATGGAAGGGATCGACCCTCCTTATTGATCCACTATTCTCTGCACGATTGAGATCAGAAGTAATCTCCATAATAAGCGGTGCTATCATTATCCTCACATTATCTATGATTTTCCGGAAACGCCCCGGATTAATAGTTATCTCATTTATTACCAGCATTGGAAGCGAGGGGTATTTAGAGATCATTGTAATGTGCGCAGATATTATCTCCCTTAGCTTATCGTGTAGCTCAAGTCCATGAATCCGTTCGGGACGGACCATAGAAAAAAACTCTATAAACTTGGATTCAAAAATCTTAACAAAAAGATTCTCCTTGGTACGGAAATAATAGTGTATCAACGCCTGATTACATCCTGCTTTCTTGGCAATCTGAGTGGTAGAGGTCAGGTCAAACCCTTTTGCCAAAAAAAGTTCTTCGGCCGCTTTAAGAATTGTGACCTCCATATTTACAGAAACATCCTCGTTAATAGACATATTTAATTGTATTATTTAATAGACTTATTAATGCAAATGTAAAAATAATGTTGAGATAAACCAGATCTCAACATTAATTTATACTATTTTCCTATTGCGGAATAAACAAACCCCTCATTTTCAACCTCTTCTTTTACATAAATATTTCTTCCGTCAACAACAATGTTCCCCGACATAAGCTCTTTGACCCTCTTCCACTCCGGCATTCTGAACTGCTTCCACTCTGTTACCAAAGCAACGCCATGAGCATCTGTGCAGGCATCATACATATCCTTGCAATACTCTACGCTCTCTCCGATTTTTCTCCTAGTCTCCTCCATTGCAACAGGATCAAACACCCTAACCTTGGCTCCGGAATTGAGAAGATGCTCGATAATGACCAAAGCAGGTGCCTCGCGCATATCATCGGTATCGGGTTTAAACGACAAACCCCACATAGCTATCACCTTGCCGGTTAAATCACCGCCAAAGGCATTGAGCAGCTTGCGGAATACAACACTTTTCTGCCTGTCGTTTGCGTTATCAACCGCTTCTATAACAGACATATGAACTCCCCACTGCTTCCCGGTATTGATAAGAGCCTTAACATCTTTTGGAAAACAGGACCCTCCATATCCGGCACCCGGGAACAGGAATCTGTCACCGATACGCTTATCGCTGCCTATACCTTTTCTCACGTGATCTACATTAGCACCCGTCTTTTCACAAAGAGCAGCGATTTCGTTCATAAAGCTTATCCTTGTTGCTAGCATAGCATTGGCGGCGTACTTGGTCATCTCGGCAGATGGGATATCCATAAACATTATCGGGAATCCATTTAACAGAACAGGCCTGTATAGCCTCTCCATAAGAGCTCTCGCCCTCTCCGATTCGACACCGATAACAACTCTGTCCGGATTTAGAAAATCCTTAATTGCTGCACCCTCTTTTAGAAACTCAGGATTGGAAGCAACATCGAATTCAATATCCAGGGATCTCTTTGCAAGCTCTTCTGATATTGCAGCCTTCACCCTTTGAGCAGTACCAACAGGAACAGTACTTTTGGTAACAATCAGCTTGTAATCCTTCATATTTGCACCAATACTCCTTGCAACATCCAGGACATATTTGAGGTCGGCGGACCCATCCTCATCGGGTGGAGTTCCAACGGCACTGAATATAATTGAAACATTATCAAGACATTCCGACAGCGATGTGATAAACTTAAGCCTCCCTTCGGCTGCATTATGATCAACCATCTCCTTAAGTCTTGGTTCATAAATTGGTATAATACCTCTGTTAAGTTTATCAATCTTGGATTTATCGATATCCACACAGGTTACATTAACTCCCATTTCGGCAAAACAGGCCCCGGTTACAAGGCCCACATATCCGGTTCCAACAATTGCAATATTCATATGTTATTATCTTTATGCTGCAAAATTATAACATTTTTTGCCCATATTTGTTATTGAATAAAATTATGTGATTATGAAAACAGACATTGAAATCGCAAGATCAATCAAGATGAAGCATATCAAAGAGATCGCTTCGGTGCTGGGAATTCCGGAGGATGATCTCGAGATGTATGGTAAATACAAAGCCAAATTACCTTTAAAATATATTAACAGAGAGAAATTCGGCAAATTGATACTGGTCTCGGCCATCTCTCCGACTCCTGCCGGAGAGGGGAAGACCACCGTATCTATTGGCCTCTCACAGGCTCTTAACAGAATAGGCAAAAAATCTATTGTTGTTTTACGAGAGCCGTCGCTGGGTCCAGTATTCGGCATAAAGGGAGGTGCAACCGGAGGGGGTTACTCTCAGGTACTTCCGATGGAGGATATCAATCTGCACTTTACAGGTGATTTCGCTGCAATAGAAAAAGCTCACAACCTGCTTGCAGCAGTAATCGATAACAACATTCAAAGTAAAACCCGCTCGCTGGGACTTGACCCAAGGACAATCTCCTGGAAAAGAGTTATGGATATGAATGACCGATCGCTCAGGAAGATCGTTGTGGGGTTGGGAGGTACTGCAGATGGAATTCCGAGAGAGACCGGTTTCGATATTACTGCCGCATCGGAGGTGATGGCGATTTTATGTCTATCCAAAGATATCAACGACCTGAAGAAGCGACTCGGAAATATATTTATCGGATTTACCTTCGACAAAAAACCTGTTTATGCACGCGATTTAAAGGTGAACGGAGCAATGGCGGCACTACTTAAAGATGCTATAAAACCTAACCTGGTGCAGACTACCGAAAATACACCGGCTATTATCCACGGAGGTCCGTTTGCAAATATTGCACAGGGCACGAATACTGTAATTGCCACTCAAACAGCTCTATCACTCACCGATTACACTGTAACAGAGGCTGGTTTCGGGTTCGACCTGGGTGCAGAAAAATTTCTGGATATAAAATGCCGCTATGCCGGATTGTCACCGAATGCAGCTGTTCTGGTGGCGACTATACGGGCATTGAAGTACCACGGAGGTCATCCACTCAAGGAGATCAAAACTCCTAGCGTTGAGGCACTATCTAAAGGAGTAGCCAATCTGCAGAAACATATAGAGAATATAAAACTATTCAACCTGGCTCCGATTGTAGCCATAAATAAATTCGACTCCGATACTCAGGAAGAGCTAAACTTTGTAAAAGAGTTTTGCCAAAAAATGGGAGTTCCCGTTTCAATAGTAGATGTTTGGGGATCAGGCGGAAAGGGAGCTGAAGAGCTTGCACATTTGGTTGTGAATGCAGCTGCCGATTGCTGCCCTCTGTTCCATCCTCTATATAAACTGGATGATAGCGTACAGAATAAAATTGAGAAGATTGCCAAAAGTATTTACGGGGCAGAAGCTGTGGATTATACTCCAAAGGCCAAGGCCAACTTAAAGAAGATTGAAAACCTCGGACTGGAGGGTCTTGCTATCTGTATGGCCAAAACACAAAAATCACTTTCCGATAATCCTGATCTGCTTGGAAGACCTAAGGACTTTGTTATCACAGTGAGAGAAATTGAGGTTGCCTCAGGAGCCGGATTTCTTGTACCAATCACCGGTGAAATAATGCGGATGCCGGGGCTTCCCGAAGAGCCATCTTCGGAAAAGATCGATATCGACGATAATGGAAATATCTCGGG
>JAFIHK010000055.1 GCA_017848635.1 Bacteroidales bacterium
GGCGGGTCAAATGTTATGGAGTCGATTCTATATCCGAATTTTTTTAGTTCGGGAACCTCTTTAACAATTTGAGAGAAGTCAAAAGGGGTAAGAGCAAGGGTATGTGGGTCCTGCTTCATTCCAATAGTTCCGCCGGTGTATATGAGAAGTATATTCATAGTTTAAATTTTAAAGTTTGAACAGATTTTTGGCATTTCCGGAGGTTACCTCTGCAACCTCCTCAATCTCCATCTCTTTGACCTGTGCAATCTTGGCCGCAATATGTGGGATATATGAAGCCTCGTTACGGCTGCCTCTGTGAGGTACCGGTGTAAGCCAAGGAGCGTCAGTTTCCAGAATAATTCTGTTGATATCCATCTGCTTAACTGTTTCGGGCAGATTGCTGTTCTTGTAGGTTATCACTCCTCCGATTCCGAACCAGAAGTCACCGAAGGTCAACAGTCGCCTGTATGTTTCAATGCTTCCCGAAAAGGCGTGGAATATCCCTTTGAAACTAAGGTTACGGTATTTGTCAAGAACCTCGAATATCTCCTCGGTAGCCTCTCTTGAGTGAATAATTACTGGCAGATCATATTTTGAGGCAAGTTCTATCTGTATTCCGAAAGCCTCCTTCTGTTCACTCAGGAACTCCTTGGACCAGTAGCCATCCATACCTGCTTCACCAACTCCGTAATATCTCTCTTTAGAGAGTCTCTCCTCCAGAATGGATATCTCCTTTTTCCAGTCCTGTTTAACCGATGTCGGGTGGAGGCCAGCGCATGGGAAAAGTGTATCGGGATAGTCCGAAGCACATTTCATCATAGCACTGTGCACCGTACTGTCGATTCCCGGCATAATCATCTTGGTTACCCCTGCCTCTATTGCTCTTTTTATACTCTCACCTCTGTCCCGGTCGAACTCTTCGTCGTAAATATGAATGTGGGTGTCAACGTAAAGATTCATTCTTTAAAACATTAATTCTGTATCTGTTGCCTGCAAATCCGATTACATAACCCTCCAGTTCAAGTTCTGTCAAAGTTGCAGCCAACTCTCCCGGCTTCAAGCCGGTTAAAATTGCAAGTCTTTCGAAAGATAACTCTCTTTCCGATGATAAAGATACTAATATTTTTTGTTTTTCGGCTCTCTCAATATTATGATAAAAGCTCAATTGTACTCCGTTTCCCGATTTACTCTCCCAGTTCATCACTCTCAAAATGTCCCCTATGCCTGTATAAACATTTGCGACATTTTCCGAAATCAGTGAATTACAACCCTCCGAGAGCAGATCGGTCAACCTGCCGGGTACTGCAAAAATCTCCCTCCCATAAGAGTGCGCTAATCTTGCTGTAATCAACCCACCCCCTCTTATGCCTGATTCCGGGATGATTGTAACATCGGACATAGATGCAATTATCCTGTTTCTGGAGATAAAATTGATTTTATATGACTCCGAACCTCGTGTAAAATCGCTTAACAGGGCTCCATTTTTAGATATTTTTGAAGCAATCCCCCTGTGTGACGAAGGATATATGTTGTTGAGCGCCCCGGGTAGAATTGCTACAGTGGGAACTCCTAACTCAAGAGCACACTTATGTGCATTAATATCTGTCCCGAATGCAAGTCCGCTAACGATAAGCGTGTTAGGGATCTTTTCAGATATTTCCGAAACTATGCCTGTTGTTGAGTATCTGCCGTACTCTGTGGCCCTCCTGGTTCCCACAATCGAAACCGATCGCTCAGGATTAAGTTCGGCATTGCCGTACTTGAATAGAATAACCGGTGCATCGGCGCATTCAAGTACCCTTCTGGGAAATTCCGGTTCGTGATATCCTATTACTTCAATTCCGCTCTTTTCGCACCATTCACATTCAACAGATGCTTTTTCGAGATTCTCCTCTTTGCACGGGTCGGTGAATGAGGCCGGCAGCACGCCTGCCAAATCTTGTGATAGAAACAGAGAACTCCTCTCACAAGAATCCATTCCGAAAAGCTTTGCCGCACCGCCGGCTGCCGAAATTAATGCTCTTACCAGTACGGGTTTGTAGGGGAAAGCAATTTTAAGCGCCAGAGCTGATACCTTCTCATCATATTCCATAAAAAAAAGATTGACCGCTAATCTAATTAAAGATAAGCGGCCATAAATCCGTAATCGTATAAAAAAAATTCAGAATCAGATAATCAGCATTGCATCGCCGTATGTTCCGAACTTGTAGCCCTCTTTGATAGCCACATCATATGCGTTCATTACATTGTCATATCCTCCGAAAGCGGCTACCGACATCAACATTGTGGATTGAGGCAGATGAAAGTTTGTTACCAGAGCATCAGGAACGCTGAAAGTGTACGGAGGGAATATGAATTTATTTGTCCATCCGTTAAATGCTTTGATCTTACTCTGAGTTGTAACCGAAGATTCAAGAGCTCTGAGTACAGTTATTCCAACAGCAAACACCCTGTTCCCTTCCTCTTTTGTTGCGTTGATAAGATCGGCTGTCTCTTCAGTGATAATTACTGGCTCCGAGTCCATTTTATGTTTTGATAAATCCTCAACATCAACTGTCCTGAAGTGGCCTAACCCCATATGTAAAGTTACAAAAGCCTTGTTTACCCCTTTGATTTCCAGTCTTTTTAAAAGCTCTCTGCTAAAGTGCAGACCAGCTGCGGGGGCTGCAACCGCACCTTCGTTTTTGGCATAGATTGTTTGATAACGTTCGTTATCTACATTTTCCACCTTTGCACGAATCCATTTGGGTAGTGGCATTTCACCCAGCTTGAAAAGGGTGGATTTGAACTCCTCATATGAGCCGTCAAAGAGAAAACGTAGAGTTCTGCCCCTTGAAGTTGTATTGTCAATTACCTCGGCTACAAGGTTGTCATTATCGCCGAAATAGAGTTTGTTGCCGATTCTGATTTTTCTTGCAGGATCGACCAGGACATCCCATAATCTCTGCTCGCTGTTTAGCTCCCTGAGAAGGAATATCTCTATCTCCGCACCTGTCTTCTCCTTGTTCCCGTAAAGCCTTGCCGGAAAAACCTTTGTGTCGTTAAAGATAAATGAGTCTTTCTCATTACAGTACTCAAGGATATCCTTGAAATTCTTGTGCTCGATAGAACCATCTCTTTTGTTCAGAACCAAAAGCCTCGATTCATCCCTGTATTTTGCGGGATATTTGGCAATAAGCTCAGCAGTAAGCGGATAACTGAATTGTGATAATTTCATATTGTCGTATAAAAAGATAAAGTATATTCTTATACGAAAAATTATGAAAAAAGTTTCAGTATTTCATCAATTGTAAGTGAATTTTCCTGACGGAACTCTCCGGATGCCGATCTGCGCAGATTGGTCAGATGCGCTCCGCTATTGAGTGCAACTCCAAGATCCCTTGCATATGACCTTATGTATGTCCCTTTGCTGCAGGCAATTCTAACAATAGCTACAGGTGGGTCATAAAACATTAGCTCACTCTTGTAAATCTCAACCTTAGATGGTTTCATCTCGGTCTCCTTTCCCGCGCGAGCAAGTTCATAGGAGCGGACACCATTAATAAGCTTTGCCGAAAAAACGGGAGGTATCTGGTCAATAACACCGATAAAACCCTCAAGTGCATCTGTTATACCTTCACTTGTGATGTGTTCCCAGGGATACCATTCGTCTATCTCCTTCTCAAGATCATAAGATGGAGTAGTGCAGCCAAATCGAATCTCGGCAATATACTCTTTGGGCTGAGCCTGAAGAGTATCTGCCATTTTGGTAGCCTTTCCGGCGCAGATTAGCAGAATTCCTGTTGCGAGAGGATCGAGAGTACCCGCGTGACCTATTTTGATATTTTTGGATCCGAAATATTTCTGAAGATGAAATTTAAGTTTTCTGACAGCATCGGCAGATGTCCACCCGTATGGCTTATCCAGTGATATAATTATTCCACCCGGGTAATTTTCTAGTGTGCCCCCCTTAAACTGAGCAATGGTGCTCTTCTCGAGCTTCAAAGGTGTATTATTCATACGGCAAATATAGTATAAATATTTATTGCCGAGCACCGATAATATTCATACATTTGTGAGGGAAAATAAAGAGGATATGAAGATTAAGATGTTGGACCTCAAAGGTCAGTATGATAAAATCAAGCAGGAGATAGATGCTGCTATTCAGTGCGTAATCGATGAGACTGCATTTATTCAGGGGGCTGAGGTAAAAGAGTTTGAAACGAATCTGGCCGGTTATCTTGGCATCCGACATGTTATCTCCTGTGCAAACGGGACTGATGCTCTTCAAATCTCTATGATGGCTTTAGGATTGAAACAGGGCGATGAGGTTATTGTTCCATCTTTTACTTATGTTGCTACTGCCGAGGTTATTGCTCTGCTTGGTCTTACGCCTGTTCTCGTGGATGTTGATCCGGCAACATTTAATATAAAAATTGAGGATATTGAGCCAGCAATAACCGGAAGAACAAAAGCGATAGTTCCCGTACATCTGTTCGGACAGTGCGCTCCTATGGAGGCAATTATGGATATTGCAAAAAAGTACTCTCTATACGTAATTGAGGATAATGCTCAGGCTCTCGGTGCGAAATACAGTTTTAAAAATGGTTCCGTGAGATTTGCCGGTACAATTGGCGATATCGGATGCACCTCATTTTTCCCATCGAAAAATCTGGGGTGCTTTGGCGACGGAGGGGCAATATTTACAAATGACGATAAACTTGCTGAAAAGCTGAGGATGGTTGCAAACCACGGCCAGCTGGTAAAGTATCACCACGATATAGTGGGCTGTAATTCAAGACTCGATACAATACAGGCGGCAGTCCTTAATGTGAAGCTTTCCAAATTGGACGGATATGCCTGTTCAAGAGGGGAGGCTGCTGCTGTTTACAGAGAACTTCTTACGGATATACCGGAACTAATTCTTCCAGCGGAATCAAGCTTCTCAACCCATGTTTACCATCAGTTCACGATCAGGTGCAAACAGAGGGATTCACTTAAAGCTTTCCTTGCCGGGAAGGGTATTCCTACAATGATTTATTATCCGCTCCCATTACATAAACAGAGGGCTTTTTCCGATATTTCAGTCATAAAATCGGGGCTCGATGTCTCGGAGAGGCTTTGCGAAGAGGTCCTCTCCCTTCCGATACATACAGAGCTGACGAGAGAGGAGCAGGAGTACATTGCAAGCAATATTCGTTACTTTTTTATAAACTGTAAATAGTTGTCAAACGATGAAAGAGAAGATTCTTGTTACCGGAGGTACAGGCTATATTGGCAGTCATACGGTAGTTGAACTTATAAACTCGGGGTTCGAGGTTGTTATTGCAGATAATCTGGCTAACTCTTCGGAGGAGGTGCTCAACGGAATAGAGCAGATTACAGGCGTCAGGCCACAGTTTGCAAAGATTGACTGCGCCTCAAGAGAGGAGCTCTGCTCCTTTATGAGCGACTATCCCGACATCCGTTGTGCAATTCATTTTGCAGCTTACAAAGCAGTAGGAGAGAGTGTCGAAAAACCTCTGGAGTACTATAGAAATAACCTGGACTCTCTTATAAATGTAATAGATATTTTGAGAAAGAGAGAGAATTCGGTTATTGTGTTCTCGTCATCGTGCACCGTTTACGGAGACCCTGCAAAGGAGGATCTGCCTGTATCGGAGGATGCTCCAATTAAGGAGACTCCCTCTCCGTACGGAAAAACAAAGCAGATGAGTGAGCAGATAATAAAAGATTCTGTTTATGCTTACGATAATCTGAGTGCTGTCTCTTTAAGGTATTTCAACCCTGTGGGGGCACATCCATCTGCCCTGATAGGTGAGTTGCCTCTGGGAGTGCCTCAGAATTTAATGCCTGTGATTACTCAATGTGCTGCAGGTGTACGCCCCTCTATGAAGGTTTTTGGTACCGACTATAACACTCGCGATGGCTCCTGTATTCGCGATTATATTTATGTGTGCGATCTCGCAAAGGCTCACGTGGCAGCTCTTGGCAGGATGATGAATCCGCTTATAAAGAGTGACCGGTTCGAAGTGTTCAATATTGGAACCGGTAAAGGGTTGTCTGTACTGGAAATAATAGGGATATTCGAAAAGGTTACCGGAATTAAGGTTCCCCACGAAATAACCGGAAGAAGAGAGGGCGATGCCGAACAGTTGTGGGCAGACCCTCGCAAATCTAATGAACTTCTCGGTTGGAGTGCCTCAACACCTGTTGAAGATGTTGTAGCTTCGGCCTGGAGGTGGGAGAAGAGAATAAGGAATATAAGCTAGGCAGATATACCCCTCTCCACTCTTTTTAAACTCTCCTCTTTTCCTATAAGAGCCATAATATCAGCCACAGAAGGGCCTTTTGAAGCTCCCACAAGGCATATTCTCAGCGAATTCATGACAGATCCCATCTGCCAGCCATTTTCCTTTATATATTGAGATAGTGGATGCTCAATGCTCTCTTTGTCAAATGGTTCGATTCTAGAGAGGAACTCTTTTACACTATTAAGAATTTCGGGTGTCTCTGCTTGCCAGAATTTCGCTTTTACTGTTTGATCATACTCAGTCGGAGCAACAAAAAAGTAGTCGGCCAGGTCCCACAGCTCTTTCACAAAAACTGCCCGCTCTCTGACCAGTGAGCAAACTCTCTTTATATATTCAAAGTCACGGGAGATCCCTTTTTCAGATAGAATCAGGGCAAATTCAGAAGCTATTTTATCTATCTCCCGGCTACGCATATACTCCTGGTTAAACCATTTTGCCTTTTCGGGATTAAATTTAGCTCCCGATTTGATAACTCTCTCTATTGAAAATGCATTCACCAGCTCTTCCAGAGAGAATATCTCCTGCTCAGTTCCGGGGTTCCATCCAAGGAATGCCAGCATATTGATGAATGCTTCAGGGAAGTATCCATCTTCGCGGTATCCGTGAGAGATATCTCCTTCGGGAGATCTCCACTCCAGAGGGAATACAGGAAATCCAAGCCTGTCTCCGTCTCGCTTGCTGAGTTTCCCCTTTCCGTCGGGTTTAAGTAAAAGTGAGAGATGCGCAAAATTAGGGCGCGTATCTTCCCATCCGAATGCTTCGTAAAGCAGGTAGTGCAACGGGAGAGATGGTAGCCACTCTTCACCCCTGATAACATCGCTGATCTCCATTAAATGATCATCCACAACATTTGCTAGGTGATATGTAGGCAATTCGTCGGCAACTTTCCAGAGAACCTTATCGTCGAGGGTATTTGTGTTCACCTCAATCTCACCTCTTATCATATCTGTCATCTTAACCACCCTGTTCTCCGGCATTTTAAACCTTACGACCCAGTGTTTCTCCTGTAAAAGTCTGGCTTCACACTCATCTTTTGTCATATTCAGTGAGTTATCCAGAGAACTTCTCACCTGATAGTTGTATGTGAATGCACCTCCTCCGCTTTCGGCATCCTTTCTTAGGGATTCGAGCCTCTCCGAAGTGTCGAATGCATAGTACGCAAAGCCTTTGTTAACAAGCTCTTCGGCATATTTACGATAGATCGCCCTTCGCTGTGATTGTCTGTATGGAGCATGCGGATGTCTCTCTGATATCTGTTCGGCCATTTTACCCCTCTCCACCCCTTCGTCGGGTAGGATTCCGCACCAGGCAAGAGCTTCAATTATATACTCTTCGGCACCCGGAACAAAGCGCTGAGAATCGGTGTCCTCGATTCTGAGAATGAAGTCGCCTCCTCGTTGTTTAGCGTACAGATAGTTGTATAATGCGGTTCTTACTCCTCCCATATGAAGCGGACCGGTGGGACTTGGAGCAAAACGAACTCTTGTCTTCCTGTTCATCTTTTTCAATCCTGTTTTTTATGTAAATATGAGTTGTCGGGAGAGAGAAACTGTTTTCCCTGAATCTCCTCGATTTTGTATACGTTAGTTGGTTGTTGGGGTTGATCCTGAAGATCTTCTCCTGTTTGAGGAGCGGTGCCGCTCTTCTTCATCTCCCTGCGAATATATGCGGGCACATTTTCAAGATTCGTCAGACTCTGTCCGGGTTCAACTATTAGCGCAGGTTTTGAGGTAGGAGCAGATGCCGGTTTCGAAGCTGACGGTGCCTCTCTCTTTATCTGCGGAGCTTTAGGTGTTGTGCTCTGCTTTTCGGGGTAGTGATCACCGGTTATTCTTGGAGCAGGTGCTGACTGTGGTTGAACTCCAGGCTCCTGCATATCATCCGGGTTGAGTACAACGCTCTCAATAATTTGACCTCCATCGGCAGATACCTGCGGCAAAGTGTGCATGCTGAACCCTGTTGCCACAATTGTAACGCTTACACTCTCCCCGAGATCATTGTCGCAAACGACCCCTCTCTTAAAGTTTATAGCGTATCCTCCGGTACACTGGCTTATATAATCCATAATCTGCGAGAGTTCAGCCATCGATAGCCCGAACTCTCTGCTCGAAGAGATATTTACAAGCACACTCTTCGCAGTCTTAAGATCGAAATCGTTAAGCAGAGGTGAGCTGATAGCCTCCTCCACCGCTCTCACTGCTCTGTTCTCGCCCGATGCAGTACCTGTTCCCATAATTGCCATGCCGCTGTTGCTCATTACCATCTTTACGTCGGCAAAGTCAACATTTATATACCCCGGTTTTGTAATTATTTCGGCAATACTTTTAACAGCTATGTTCAATACTCCGTCGGCCTTTGGGAATGCTTCGTAAACAGAGAGCTCCCCATAAATTTTGTATAACTTTTGATTATCGATAATAAGTAGACTGTCCACACACTTTTCGAGCTCCCGGATTCCGAGAACCGCTCTCTTGAGAAACTCATTCCCCTCATCTCTGAATGGGAGAGTGACCACGCCTACAGTAAGAATTCCCATATCTTTGGCCACTTTTGCTATGACCGGAGCCGCTCCGGTTCCCGTTCCTCCACCCATGCCGGCAGTAATGAAAACCATTTCGGTAGGTGGCCCGAGCATCTCCTTTATTGAGTCAATTGATTCGAGCGCTGCATTGCGGCCTTGTGTGGGATTACATCCGGCTCCGAGACCTCTGGTGAGTGAGCTTCCGAGCTGTATTTTAAGTGGTATGGGGCTACTGTTGAGTGCTTGAGTATCGGTGTTGCAAACTGCGAATGTCACATCCTTGATGCCCTGTTTGAACATCTGATTAACGGCGTTTCCTCCGCCTCCACCGACCCCGATCACCTTGATGATTGAGTTCTCCTGCTCCCAGTTTACCGGTAATATCTCTTTCATAATCAGTCTATGCGTCGTTATTGTTCATTCCATCGAAAAGACTTCCGAAGGCCCCAAAGATACTATCTTTTACCTTTGATTTTGTACTTTTCTCCTTTTCTCTTGTTTTTTCCTTCTCCCTTTCTGCAGATGCTTTCTTTACCGGTTTTGCAACAAAATCGGACTGAAGCACCAACTCCTCGGCCTCCTCTTCGCTCTCGAATAGATTGGGCTCCTGAGATATATCGTACCCGTTTAGCAAAAGACCTACGGCAGTCGATGAGCTTGGCTTGAATGCCGCTTCGCAGGAGTCATAAGTTATGCTTTTGGCCGGTGCAACAACTCTTGCTCCGAATCCGGTCTTAAACTTGACAAATGGCACAAGATGGGTCAATGCAGAGCTTCCGCCGGTGATTACAATACCTGCTCCAAGCTTATCCTGATAACCTGAGTTCTCTATTTCGTACATTACTGCATCGAGAATCTCCTCTACTCTTGCCTCAATTATATTTGAGATAAATTTGAATGATACCTCTCTTGAGTCTCTTCCGCCGATACCCGGAATTATTACGGTTTTATTTTCCGGTGCAAACTCAGTGTAGCAAGATCCGTACTGAATCTTGATCTGCTCTGCTGTTTTTGCAGATACTCCGCATCCGGTCTTAAGATCTTCGGTAATTGAATTCCCGCCGAATGGAATAACAGCTGTGTGTCTGATTATGTTATCGTGATAGATGAGCAGATCGGTTGTTCCTCCCCCTATATCTATCATGGCCACACCTATCTCCTTCTCATCTTCGGTGAGTACCGCGGCTGCAGATGCAACCGGTTCCAGAATTAGTCTGTTTAATTTAAGTCCTGCCCTCTCAATTACAGTTTTAGAGCACTCCGCTGAATTTTTCTTTCCGATAAATAGTTTGTAGTTACCCTCTATCTGCCCGCCGGTCATTCCCACAGGATTTACAATCCCCATATGGTCTTCCACATTGTAAAACTGAGGCATTACATGCAGAACCTCCTCACCTATATTAACCTTGAGTTTGTACATCTCATACTCCATGTCCTTAATCTCCTGCTCGCTGATGAGGTCAAAACTGCGACGACGGTTACGGCGGTTACTGTTGGATTCACACCTGATATTCTGCCCTGCAATTCCTACATACACATCCTTGGTTTGATAATCGCTCTCAAGCCTTATCTCCTCCAGTGTCGGGAGGAGGGAGTTCATTACCTGTTGAATGTTAAGAACCTCTCCTCTGGATACTCCCAGAGAGGGGGCCTCTTTTAAAGCAACAACTCTGAATCCGGAGTCAGTTTTCTCTCCGATCGCCGAAACAACCTTTGTTGTCCCAAGGTCTATGGCTGCAATAAATTCCTTCATATGTTCAAGTTTTTTAATTTTCTGCTCTTTTAATTGTATCATTTTGTTTTACAAACGATTTATTTAGTTTGCAAACTATCTGTCCATCAAATTTTAAATTTATCTCACTATATTTTTCCCAACCTTTGTCGGGGGCAATATCATTATAAAATGCCGACAGCTTGGTGAATTTCTCCTCTATATTGTCGGCCGGTCCAAAAATTATATCCTGTTTACCTACCCTTGGTGTAAAATGCAGGTCTCCATTTGAGTCTATATCTATCTGCTCGATCATTGCATTCCAGAGATCCTCCCTGGATATATGCTCTCCTATCTTCATAATTGCATCTGCCCACTCTCTGTTCTCCTTTACTATGCCTTTGAAATCGGCGAAAAGGGTTAGTGGAATGTTGCCGGTTACAACAGGTACATCGGCCGTATATACAGTGTCAAGAGGAAAAATATAGGCTTCGTCGTCGATATAAAATCCTCCGTCCCTGCACTCGAGCCTTAGTAGCGGTCTTCGCTGCTCCACCTCTATATTAAGCTCTCCCCGCATATTTTTTGAGGCCTCTGCTCTCTTGATATTATAGCGGAATTTAAGCTGTTTCTCAATGTCAAACAGGTTGAGATGCCTGAGCTTTGTTTCGGTTATGGATACTCCTTCCAGCTTAAGCAGATTAGTGATCATCTCTCTGTTAACGAATCTGTTTACAGCACTGTCGGTTATGACAATGTTGATTCTCCTGAGCTGTATAGATGAGTACTTCTCCTTAACCAGACCCCCTGCGAACCAAAAATATGCTCCCAGCGCGGCAGTCAGGATAGAGTATCCCAGAACAATCACTATCTTTTTAAAAATCTGCATCTCTCTCTTTATAGTCCTAATTTACGGTTAAGCAGATCGGTTATAGGTTTAACGAATCTGTCGATATCTCCGGCCCCGAAACTTATCAGAGCGTCAATCTCTCGACTCTCGAGGAGTGGCATCAGCTCATCCTTCGTTACCTGGATCTTATTATCTATTCTTACTTTATCAAATATTATTTTTGAGGTAACTCCCTCTATCGGCAGCTCCCTGGCAGGATATATATCCAGCAGAATCAGTTCGTCCAATGCGCTCAGACTCTCGGCAAACTCGGCAGCAAAATCTCTGGTTCTTGTAAAGAGATGTGGTTGGAAGATGCCGGTAAGTCTTCTGCCCGGGAATATATTCCTCATAGAGCTTATTGCCGCCTTTATCTCTTGTGGGTGGTGCGCATAATCATCTATATATGAGCACTTAGGTGTGTTTACCTTTATATCGAATCTTCTCTCTACCCCGCGAAACGTTGCAAGTGCCTCTTTAAGCTTTATGGGCGAGACTCCGTTAAGAAGAGCTACTGCCGAGGCGGCAATTGCGTTCTCAACATTTACCCATCCCGGTATTCCGAGTGTGCACCCCTCTATTCTCCCTTGTGGATAGTTTAGCGTAAATGTTATTATTCCATCGCCGCCAATCACAATTTCCGATGCATAGAAGTGCGATACCTTGTCGAATGAGTATCTGTATATTTTTGCGCTGGTGCCGGTAATATCTATATTGACACCCTCTTTTAATACAAGAAATCCGTTATTCTTGATTTGAGAAGCAAAAGTTGTAAATGCTTCACGGAAATGATCGGGGTTCTCATATATATCGAGGTGATCGGCGTCGGTTGAGGTAATTACTGCTGTATCGGGGAACAGCTGAAGGAATGAGCGATCAAATTCATCTGCCTCAGCAACAAGGTATCTGCTGTTGCTTAAGAGCAGATTATTGTTGTAGTTTTTTGAAATTCCTCCCAGGAATGCTGTACAACCTGCTCCGGAACTTGTCATAATATGTGCCAGCAGGGTAGATGTAGTTGTTTTACCGTGAGTACCTGCTACAGCCAGACACACTTTACCTGAGGCTATCACTCCTAGTGCTTTCGACCTCTTTACCAGATTGTATCCGTTTTGAGAGAAGTAGACCAGCTCCCTCATCTCTTTTGGAACAGCAGGAGTGTAAATTACCAGAGTTTTATCCTTTTGATCGAAAAACTCTTTAGGTATCAGGGAGAGATCATCTTCATAATGAATGGATATTCCCTCTTTTTCAAGCTCTTCGGTGAGTTTGCTGACAGTTCTGTCATATCCTGCAACTTTACAACCTGCATGATTGTAATATCGGGCCAACGCGCTCATCCCTATACCTCCGATTCCGATGAGATATACAAATTGTGTCATTTTTTGAATAGTTTTATTATTTCCTCCGCAATTATATCAGACGCAAATGGCTTTGCCTCTTCAAAAATCTTGCTCTCCAGTTTATTAATCGTTTCGCTATCTCGTACGAGGTGTACGGCTGTTTTGAACAGCGTCCCGGGAGCATCGTGGTCACTCACCATTACCGCTGCACCCTTGTTCACCAGTGATAGGGCATTATGGGTCTGGTGATCTTCGGCAACATTTGGCGATGGAACAAAGAGCGATGCTTTTCCTGCCACTGCAAGTTCGGAGATGGTTCCCGCACCTGCCCGGGTTATTACGAGATCGGCAGCTGCATATGCCTGGTTCATCTCTCTTACGAATTCACACCCTTTAACCCAATTGAGATCTCTCTCGTTGAGAAAAGACTCCATCTCATTCCGGTAAATCTTTCCGTACTGCCAAATCATCTGAATATCACTCTCTCCTCCGGTATCAATCCAGCTTTTTGCACAGTTATTGAGGGTTCTGGCTCCCAGACTGCCTCCTGTAACAAAAATGGTCTTCTTAGATGGGTCGAGCCCTAGGGCCTTAACAGCCTCAAACCGCTCCTCCGATGACGCTTTATTTATATTGGATCTTACAGGATTTCCTGTAATCATTATCTTCTCTTTAGGGAAAAACTGCTCCATCTCTTCGAATGCAACACAAACGAGTGAGGCGCCGCTCCCAAGAAATTTATTTGTGAGTCCTGCATATGAGTTCTGCTCCTGGATTATATATGGAATCTTTCGGATTCTGGCACTCCATAGGAGTGGGGCGCTGGCGTATCCACCAACCCCGACCACAACGTTTGGCTCAAATTTTTCTATAATTTTACCTGCAAGACGTACGCTCTTCCATATTTTGTATGGCAGTAAAAGGTTTGAGAGGGATAGGCTCCGCTTAAGCCCTGCAATCGGCAGACCCTCGATTTTGTATCCTGCGGCAGGCACTCTCTCCATCTCCATCTTTCCATCTGCACCGACAAAAAGAATCTCGATTCCGGGAACCAGTTTGCTGAGAGAATCCGCAATGGAGATAGCCGGGAAGATGTGCCCTCCCGTGCCGCCTCCGCTTATTATTACTCTGTAGTTGTCTCTACTCTTTATCTGCTTTTTCATCTTCAACTCCTTTTTCAATTACTACTGAGATCGCCCCATCATCTTGAGAGCTCTCCTCTGGTGTGGTAGTCTTGTCAATTGTCCGGCTTACCGAGAGGATTATTCCGAATGCGGCGCTCATTATTATTATTGATGAACCACCGAGACTGATTAATGGCAGGGTGTGTCCGGTTACAGGCAGAATTCCTACGTTTACAAGGATGTGGAGAAATGCCTGGAACGTTATCAGTAACGCCAGCCCTATAACTGTCATAATGGAGAAGATGTGAGAACATCTTTTTGCCAGAGATATTGACCTGAAGAGGAAGACAAGATAAAGCATAATAACTACCGATCCTCCTATCAATCCCCACTCTTCTACTATTATTGCAAAAATGTAATCAGAATATGGATGGGGCAGGAGATAGCGCTGAGTACTATTGCCCGGCCCTTTTCCCAGAACACCTGCCGAAGAGACAGCGAGCCTGGCCATCTTCTCCTGATAGTGTTTATCTGCCTTCATCTGAATCTCCTCCGGAGTGAGGTTCTTATCGTCATTACCGCTATCCTTTGCAACAAAGCGCTCTATCCTCTTTATTCCGGTATCAATTCTTGGAAACATGCCAAAGGATAGATTGAGCAGAACTGCCACAGAAAGAATTGCCAGAGCAATAGCGCCTGTTTTAAAAATGTAGCTCCATTTCACCCCAAATATTATAAACATTATAAACAGAGTGAGAGAAAGCAGTGCACTGGCAGATATCGATCCTATGAATATTAAAAATACGGTTCCCCCGACCGGTAGAATAACTCTGACGAAGAACTCTTTGAATGACTCGATCTTATATTTTTCAAACACTCTTGACATATACAGGATCGACGCGATTTTGGCCATTTCGGCCGGCTGAAATGTAAAGCCTCCGATGTTGAGCCACCTTTCGGCACCATTCACACTCTTACCGATTGCGATTGTCAGTATCAGAAGAGCTATGCTCCCGGCTAGTGCCAAAAATGATAGCATTCTGTACCATCCAAGAGGTATTTTATAACATACCACAAGAGCTGCAATCCCAAACAGCACAAATTTCGAGTGCTGTATGAGCAGGTCAAATGTGGTCTTGTTATAGCGATATGCCAGAGAGCTGCTGGAAGAGTAAACTGCAGCAATCGAAATAAGGAACAGCAGGAAGACAATAAGCCAGATTGACTTATCTCCCTTGAGCATACCTAATACCTTCTCCTCTCCCATAATTATAGTTTTTTGACGGCCTCTTTAAATAATCTACCCCTCTCTTCGTAATTGGTAAACAGATCGAAGCTTGCACAAGCGGGTGATAGTAAAACGGTCTCACCTGGAAGCGCAATTTCATAGGCTCTTCTAACCGCCTCCTCAGCGGACAACACATCATACATTGCTTCTACTTTATCTTCAAAATTCTTATGAAGTTTTGTGTTGTCCACTCCAAGGCAGATTATTGCTCTCACTTTCTCTTTTACAAGGTCGTACAGAGGTTCGTAATCATTTCCCTTATCCTTACCACCGGCAATCCAGATTACCGGTGTATTCATACTCTCCAGTGCATACCAACTTGAATTTACATTGGTTGCCTTAGAGTCGTTTATGTATAGTACATTTTTAACTTTCAATACCTTTTCGAGTCTGTGCTCCACTCCTTTAAAGCTCATAAGGCTCTCTCTTAACACATCGTTTTTAATATTCAAAACCTTACCGGTTATTGCGGCTGCCATTGAGTTATACACATTGTGCTTGCCCTGGAGTGAGAGCTCTTTAAGGAACATCTGGTAGCTGCTGTCGTTGTATATAACGTGCATTTTATCATCTTCGGTATATGCACCCTCCTCCACTTTGTGGTTCTGGCTGAAGGGCAAATGTCTTGCGTGAGAGACTATTTTGTCGAGGTTCTGTATGGTTATCTCATCGTCGGCACAAAAGATGAAGCAATCTTCGTTGCTCATATTCTGTGTTATTCTGAACTTAGCCTTTACATACTTGTCGAGCTCGTGATTGTAGCGGTCAAGGTGGTCCGGTGTAATATTGAGGAGCACAGCGACATCTGCCTTAAACTCATACATTCCGTCAAGTTGAAAACTGCTTAATTCCAGAACATAGTAATCGTAATTCTCTGTTGCAACCTGATATGCATAACTTTGACCTATATTCCCTGCCAAACCTACGTTCAGTCCGGCGTTCTTCATAAGAAAATAGATGATAGAGGTAGTGGTAGTCTTTCCGTTACTTCCTGTAATACAGATTTTTCTGGAGGTATCATATCTGCCTGCAAACTCTATCTCGGAGATTACAGGAATACCCCTCTCGCAGATCTCCTCTACAATCGGAATATTGTCCGGAATTCCGGGACTCTTAATGACGAGGTCGGCATTTAGAATCAGCTCTTTCGTATGTTTACCCTCCTCGTACTGAACTGAATATTTCTCAAGAAGAGCTTTGGCATCATCCTTAAGTGTATTAATGTCGGACAAAAAGGTGTCGTGCCCCTTTACAGCAGCAAGCACTGCGGCACCTGTTCCGCTTTCGCCCCCTCCTAATATTACAACTCTCGACATAGTTATCTGATTTTTAATGTTATTATCGAAATGACAGCAAGCATTATGGCGATAATCCAGAATCTTGCAACAATTTTTGCCTCAGGAAGAGGATTCTTGGGAACCTGGATAAGCGCCTCGACCTCAGTTTTTTGAAAATGGTGGTGGAAAGGGGTCATCCTGAAAACTCTCCTGCCTTCTCCATATCGCTTTTTGGTATACTTGAAATAGAATCGCTGGATGATAACCGAGAGCGACTCCACAAAGAAGATACCGCACAATACCGGAATGAGCAGCTCTTTCCTTATAATTATGGCGGCAACGGCTATAACACCACCGAGTGCCAAACTACCGGTATCTCCCATAAATACCTGTGCAGGATAGGAGTTGTACCATAGAAATCCTATCAGAGCACCAATAAAAGCAGCCATAAATATTACAACCTCACCTGTGTATGGAATATACATGATATTCAGGTAGTCGGCATATATTGTGTTGCCGGAAACATATGCAAGTACGGCGAGTGCTACCCCGACAATTGCCGAAATACCTGTTGTGAGTCCATCCATACCATCCGTCAGATTTGTACCGTTTGAGACAGCTGTTACAATAAAAATCACCACTACCACATAAATAATCCATGCTGCAGCGTTTGCTGCCTCTCCACCGACAGGTGAGAGCCATTTATAGTCGAACTCATTATCCTTTACAAAAGGAATAGTTGTTTTTGTACTTTTCTCGTCGGTAAAGTATTTGATTTTAGGAGCAAATCCCTCCTGCGAAACAACCTCCGCATGTATCTCTTTGTCGCTTGTTTGAGCCGGAACTCTAACTACTGCATCTTCGCTCAGATAGAGACTTACACCTACGATAAGTCCTAAAGCCACCTGA
>JAFIHK010000056.1 GCA_017848635.1 Bacteroidales bacterium
AAAGGGACGGGATTTGGAATTTATCATGCTGTACTTGGAATTACTTTATTACCTGCGAGTTTAATTGCAGGATTATTGTATGATAAGGTTAATTCAAATGCGCCATTTTATTTTGGTTCTATAATGGCATTAATTGCTACTATACTAATGATAATATTTACAGTTTTAGACAAGAAAAAAGAAAAAATTAACGTTGCCCAACACTCGGTCATAAACATAGCAGGTTTTGAGTGCAAGTTCAGCTCCGATGACAATGTTTTAACGGCAGACAGGGAATCGACCTCAATCATTAACAACAACAAGCTCAATCATTGTCGATAATATTTAAAATAATCACGAATACCATTTAGTCCCCGTTTTTGAAATCGGGGACTAAAACAGTGAAGCTCTATGACTATCTATGATACTCTATGACACTATGAAAAAACCTTAATGTGCTGATTTGATACTCTATGACACTTTATGGAACTCTATGATAATCAAGGCTCAAGTACCCCCCTCACCGCCAAAGAAGAAAAAGCCGGGCACACGCCCGGTTTTTTTATTTCCGGCAAGTGCAAAGCTTGCTTTAGCACGCAGACGGGAATAAAAATAACTTATGCGCAGCATAAGGCTTTTTCTTCTTTGAAGCACCCCCAACTTGGGGAACACTGAGCGAAGCGAAGTAATCCCATCTGGGAACACTGAGCGAAGCGAAGTAATCCCACAAAAACACCTATTGACTCTTATTACACATATACACATTAACTGGGGATATTGACAAGCACGGCATTATAGTTGTATATTCAATAAAATCAAACTCTTACCCTTATTAGTAGTTTCGTATTTGCTTTTCCAAATTATACATCAATTTTATATTGTTATGAAAAAGATTTCAATTTTAATCACACTTCTGCTTGGGGTCTCAAATATTATTATGGCTCAAAACTCTTACTCCGGGACTGTTTTTGAAGAAAACTCTACCACACCTATTCCCTATGCAATAGTTAAAGTTCAACACAAAAACATAGGGGTAGTCAGCAATGAATCAGGAAAATTCAACTTATCTAATCAAGAGATTGAAGTCAATGATTCTATAAATATAATATGTCTTGGATTTAAGACAAAAACATACTCTGTCAGAGATTGGAAAAACGACAACTTTATATTTATGGAAGCCGATCCTATTCTGTTAAAAGAGGCAATTGTCTCGGCAAAACGATCAAAAGAGATAAAAATTGGCATTACAAATGGCGGAACTAAATTTTTATTTATTCCCCTTTTTACAAAGAAAGAGTATAGTAATGACAAGCTAATTGGTCGCGAGATAGGAACAATATTCAACATTGAAAATAATTGCAGTATAAATGGAATTCACATATATGTTGCAAGTAATAAATATGAGAGCATCAAAATGAGAGCAATCTTTTATAGTGTTGAAAATGGATTACCAAAGGAGATAATTGTAAACAGAGATATTATTTTTAATGTGTTAGAGAAAAAAGGCTGGGTAAAGATCGACATAAGCCAACATAATATCCTTTTTGATAAAGGGCAGCAAATTGCATTAACCCTTATGACCTTGGATGAAACAAACAAAGATCAATTTTTTATCTATGCAAAAATGATTAGTAAAAATGGCCTTCTGAGAAGAGATAATGCTATGGGAGACTGGAAAAAGAGTAAAGGGGGTATGTCTATTTATCTTTCAGGATTTGTTAATTAGAGCCCTATAACATAAATTTACGTTTATAGCTACACTTCAGAATCCAAGCAAATTAATAATTACGCAATATGGCAAAAATCAATGTCAAAGACAACGAAATCACAATCATAACTGTTGAAGATAGAGATTATATATCTCTTACTGATATGGCAAATGCTAAAGAAAGTGGAAGTCGAGCAGCTGATATAATTAAAAACTGGCTAAGAGGTCGCTATACTCTTGAATTTCTAGGCACTTGGGAACAAATCAATAATCCAAAATTTAAAGTGGTCGAATTTAACCACTTTAAATTACAGGCAGGTCTTCCAAGTTTTGTTTTAAGCGTTTCTGAATGGATAGAGAAAACAAATGCTATTGGAATCATCGTAAAAAAGGGGAAATATGGAGGGACTTTCGCTCATAAGGATATCGCATTTGAATTTGGTTCAGCTATCAGCGTGACCTTTAAATTGTATTTAATCAATGAATTTCAACGACTAAAAGAAGAAGAACAAAAACAACTAGGTTGGACAGCTAAACGAGAACTTGCGAAATTGAATTACCATATACATACAGATGCTATTAAAAGAAATCTCATCCCTGAAGAGCTATCTCCAGTTCAAACATCAATAATTTATGCTAATGAAGCAGATGTTCTAAATGTTGCATTATTTGGGATAACGGCTAAGCAGTGGAGAGATTCAAACCCTGATTTAGATGGAAACATCCGTGATTATGCAACAATAAATGAATTAATTTGCCTTTCAAACCTAGAAAACTTAAATGCAGTTTTTATCAATGAGAATTTATCACAAAAGGAACGTTTGATAAAACTTAATAAAATAGCGATTCAGCAAATGAAGATTTTACAAGACTCTAGTAAACGAACATTATTGAAAAAAGAAGACATTAATGACTACTAATCCAAGAGGCTTAACGAGTAACAAATAAAATCCAAAATAGGTAACATTATATAGAGACATACTCCATTTATTTTGGGTCCCTGATGGCTCTGATTGCCTCTTTTTTGATGATTCTATTTGTAATAATAGACAAACAAAAAAAGAGAAAAAATAATGCAACAAGCAATCAATTACTAATTACATTGCCAACTACCTAGAGAAAAGCAAAAGACTACAGTAAAAAATAAACTGTTAAACAACCTATATTACGACGATAAGAATATGGTGATTGACACATCATTTAATGTATATTCCGATGCAAATGGCGGAGACCCCGATATTACAAGCCCTACACTCCGTTCTTACCATAAATATTTGTGGAGTAAACATCTCCCAAATGGAAAACTATTTACACTAACAGACAATAAAATTGGAACCTATTTATATCACAAATCCGAACTCGGTGAATTTACTTTAGGAAGTGATGCAATTCATTAAGACCCGAAACAAGCGAATAGAGAATCATCTTAGCGAAGAATCATAATATAAACATAAAACATCCATTTAGTCCCCGTTTATAAATCTGGAGCAAAACAGTGTATCTCTTTAATAATCATAGAACAAAGAAAGGCACACCTCCTGACAACTAAACATTTCTCTCCAATTCCTGTTTCTATCAATTATGGAAATAGTAATTATATGCCTCGCAGCTTTCTTTACTGCAATATTAACATTTTTCTCCGGCTTCGGACTAGGAACCATACTGGCACCGGTATTCGCAATCTTTTTTCCAATCGAGGTTGCAATAGCTCTTACCGGAGTGGTACATTTTTTTAACAATATTTTCAAAATAACATTGGTTGGGAAAGATACCGATAAAACAGTCTTACTTCGCTTTGGTATTCCGGCAATTATATTTTCCTTCGCAGGAGCCTGGCTCTTGTTAAAGATAACCGTTTTACCGGTACTTATTCAATATGAAATGTGGGAAAGGAATTTTGAAATCACCCCTGTAAAACTAATAATTGCTATTCTTTTGATCGTCTTTTCGATTCTGGAAATCTCACCATCATTTCAAAAGGTACAATTCAGTAAAGATAAACTCGTTTTGGGGGGCATTTTAAGCGGATTCTTCGGAGGTCTCACAGGTATTCAAGGGGCAATCCGCAGTGCTTTTCTGATAAAAAGCGGCCTTTCTAAGGAGGGATATATTGCCACGGGGGTAATGATCGCCTCCCTTGTTGATATTACCCGGCTTTCGGTGTACACATCGCGATTTTCATCTGCCAATCTTCATGAAAACCTGGCAATTTTAATATCGGCAACACTATCTGCAATTGCTGGAGCTTTGTTGGGGAAAAAACTGCTAAAAAAAATAACTTTGAAAAGTATTCAATTAATTGTTGCAATTTTGCTGATATTAATTTCAATATCCCTGGCAATCGGGTTAATTTAATAATAAATGAAAAAGAAAAAACTAACAATTACTGAGGCCGACTATCTCCTGGCCAACAGAAGAGCATCAAGGCAGGAGGAGATCCAGGCGCACGGACATCTGATACGATTACGAAAGATGGTCCACAAATCCAAAAAAGTCTATGACAGAAAACAAGCCAAAAGAGCTGACATCAAGAGAGATGACAGCTCTTTTTATTTTACAGTAAATCTGCTCTCCTCCTAACTACCTATCATGCTCCACCCAAATGAGCTCGGAAGTTTTGAATCCGATACCCTCAGCAATCTTTAGATATCTCTCTCGAATATCATCGGGGATTGACTTTTCACGTGATAAAATCCAGAGATACTTGAGATTATTGCCCGAAACAAGGGAGTATTTATACTCCGGATCAATAGCGATCACATTGTAGCCGCCATAAAAAGGTCCGAAAAACGAGACCTTTAGCATTGCAATACTCTCATTTTTTACAAATTTTGCCTTCCCCACAGCAACATTCCACTTACTCTCCTTATAGTTATAACCCCTGTTCTCCACCCTGATACTACCGTTCGGATTAATTGTGTAGAGTGCAGATGTGTTATTTAACCCCCGCTCATATTTGAAATCCAGACGCGCAATTTCGTACCATTTCCCAAGATATCTGTTTTTGTCGAAGTTGGTAACGGCAACAGCCCCTTTAGGTATTGTTGAACAGGATGTTACTAAAATCATGGCAGATAGTATAATTAATAGTGTATAAAATCGTTTGTGGTTCATAGTCAGTAAATTTTTATACTGATAACAAAAATATTGTAATAAAGTTAGATAGATAATGTTTCATAAATGCAATTTTTTTTTGCAATTCAATTTTTCGTCTCTATATTTGCATCCCCTTTGGGAAATCAAATTCGGGGTGTGGCGCAGTTGGCTAGCGCACCTGCTTTGGGAGCAGGGGGTCCTCCGTTCGAGTCGGAGTACCCCGACAAAAAGACAGTTACGAAAGTGACTGTCTTTTTTTGTTTATCTGCATAGCAAGACCCTTATAAGGTTTCAGAGAAATAAATTATATTGCAGAACAAAATTAACCAAATTTTCTATGAAACTTAAACATTCACTACTCTTGGGTTTGTTCGCAACAACTTTATTATCAACCGGCTGCAACAAACTAGAATCTGTCGCAAATCCAACGGATCGGCAGAGTACACCATCCATTATGACAGTTAACGCTCAGGACCAGAACGATGATCGATACATTGTCGTCTACAAAAACAGTGTTTCAGATCCGAGCTCAAAAACCTCCGAAATTAAGAGAGGCAAAGGGATAGCCTACGGGCATATATACAAGGGTGTAATAAAAGGATTCTCTGCTCGTCTAAACGCAAAGCAGATTCAGGCTCTTAAGAGTGATGCCGACATAGATTTCATCGAAAAAGATATTAAACAACATGCATTTTTTCAGGATACACCATCCGGGATACAAAGGATGGGAGCAGTTGCAGCCAGTCTGGCATCGGACAACTCCTCAGTTGATATTGCAGTTTTTGACTCGGGTATCGACATCTCCCACCCCGATCTCACAGTATCAGGAGGTGTCCATTTTTATTCAGTAGCAAATGCCAACGGAACAATAACATCATATTCGGACAACAACTATAGTGATGATTACGGCCACGGAACACACGTAGCAGGAGTCATTGCAGCTTCAAACAATGACTTTGGAGTTATTGGTGTTGCTCCCGGCGCTAAATTATGGTCCGTAAAGGTACTGGACTCCAATGGAGACGGATATGCGAGTGATGTTATAAAAGGATTGGAGTGGGTGGCAGAGAGAGCATCTACATTTGAGATAATCAACCTCAGCCTGGGCGGACCCGGATATAGTCAGGCCTACAGAACCGCTATAAAAAATTGCGTGGCAAAGGGAATTGTAATCTTTGCTGCAGCAGGCAACGACTCCAGAGATGTTTACGGCTATGACCGTATATTTGGTACATCGGACGATGAAGTTCCCGCAGCATTTCCAGAGGTAGCTGCAGTATCTGCCTTCGCTGATTCCGACGGACTCCCCGGAGGTTTTGGTTACACTACAAATTACGGAGCCGATGACTCTTATGCCACATTCAGCAACTTCAGCACCAATGTGGTTTCCAATAACCCGGTAAATTCTCCCGGAAAAGCCATAGACCTTATAATGCCGGGCGTATCTATCTACTCAACATATATGGGACAGAGATATGCAACTATGAGCGGCACCAGCCAGGCGACACCACACGCAGCCGGTCTTGCAGCCCTCTATATAGCTCGTTACGGAAGAGCCACAGACTCTCTTGGGGTCTATAGGATCAGGCAGGCCCTCATAAACATGGGAGAGAGCCAGAGCGGCTCAAACGGATTAAAGACTCAGAATGATCCCGACGGGTTTAAGGAGAATTTGGGTTGGGCCGGAGCGCTGGGCTCATCTTCGTCGAACACAGCACCTGTGGCAAACGCTGGATCCGATCAAATAGTTGAAGAGCTAACAACCGTAACCCTGAACGGAACCGCCTCATACGATCCGGAGGGTGCAACCCTCCAATATTTTTGGAGCGCTCCGGCCGGCATAGTTCTTAACTCAACAACCTCTCCCACTCCACAATTTACAGCTCCGGATATTACAACTGCCACAACTTACACAATATCTCTTGTAGTATTTGACGGGATGAGGTACTCCGATCCCGTATATGTGAATATTACAGTTACTCCGTATGAAGCTCTCTCACTCAAATCGCTCTCTCCGTCGGCAATATATTTTGGCACAACCAATGTTACATTTACAGGAACCGGATTAAAACCGGGAGCAAGAATTACATTTGAATCGGGAACCGGTAGTACTCCCGTAGCTTCAAATATAAAATATACGAGCAGCAAGTCAATTTCGGCAGATATTTATGTTGCGGCAGGGACTCCAAACAAAACCAGAACTTGGAGCGTAAGAATAACCAATCCCGACGGCAAAATAGTCGTTTTAAAGAAGGGTCTTACAGTTTATGCGAGTACGACTGCTACAGTAAAAAATAATTCGAAATAGCCCCGTCAAATCAATTTAGAAAGGCTGCGCTTATGCAGCCTTTTTTGTTTTAATCACCCATAATCTTCTATTAAGACCCCATTTTGTGCATAAATAATATCTATCTGCATATAAATATAATCGGTTTGATTTATCAAACTAGTGGGCCTATCTTTGTATCGTAAAAAGAGAACAATTAAAATTTATATAATATGAAAACACTAGTTTACACTCAGATTAATTCGGACTATGCTGCTTCTATGAACAGCTCTCTTCAAAATTTTTTGGCAGATATTCAGGTACTATACTCGAATATTCGTGGCTTCCACTGGAATGTTTCAGGTAAAAACTTCTATGAACTGCATTCGAAATTTGAAAAGGTTTATGACGACCTGAGCGAAAAGGCAGATGAAATTGCCGAAAGAATACTCCAGCTTGGTGGTGTTCCGGAATCGAAATACAGTGAGTACCTCAAAGTTTCAAAGTTTAAGGAGGTCAACTCTATTATAAGCGGTTCAGAGATGATTTTATATCTTCTCGAAGCATATAAAACACTTATCTCTTCCGAGAGAGCAATTTTAGCTAAGGCTTCAGAAGCCGGCGACGATGTTACTGTTGCAATTATAACCGATTACATTAAAGAGCAGGAGAAAGAGGTCTGGATGCTCAGTGCTTACAGTTTGTAATCAATTTGGGAAAAATAAAATATTAACTAATCTTTAATACCTGTTTAACAAATTCTTAACAAGTTTGATTTTGGCAATAAATGGTTGTTTTTCAGAACCATCGAAGCCTCAGATTTTGGAAGTAATTTTTCAACTGCAATAAGATAGTAATTTTTTTTAAACCTACAAGAAAATTTTGATTATTTTTGCAGCGTAGCTTTTAGTTAATATAGTTAGTAGTGATGATCCCTATTTGTTTTTAGTAAAAAAGGTGCCCTAAGGCACCTTTTTTATATTTATTAAAAGATCATCTATTTTTTTGAAGAATAGTTCTTTATGAACTGAACTCTCTCAAATTTTCCGGGATTACTAATACTTTCGTAGTTTAATCTGCCCTTAAAATCCTCAATAGTTTTAAAGCCCTGTTTGTCCATAAAAAGGTGAAGATCACCTATTGCTTCTGCTATTGCCTCTGGCCCTTTTTTGTAAAGAGCGCTGCACATTTGAACAGCCGAAGCTCCTGCAAGTAAATGTTTTATAGCGTCAGATCCGTTATGAATTCCGGTATTTGAAACTATATCAATGTTTTTAACCAACGAAGTTGTTATAGCAACCCAGCGCAGTCCCTGTATATGCTCCTCAGGTTGAGAAAAAGCATCTGCAGGAATTATTTTGAGTGTTTTGATATCTATATCGGGTCTGTAGAATCGGTTAAACATAGTAACAGCCTTTGCTCCGTAAGCTTTGAGCGAAGAGACAAATCCGGGGATATTGGTGAATGAATCTCCGATTTTTACGGCAACCGGGATTTTAACACTTCCGCAAACAGCTTTAACCGCTACGAGATACTCCTTTTCGATCGATTCGGAGCTTTTTTTAGTGTCTAACGGCAATGAGTATATATTCAGCTCTATTCCGTCTGCACCGGCGGCCTCTATCTCTTTTGAGAAAGCCGTCCACTCACCTGTATTATAGCAGTTGATACTTGCAATTACAGGTATATCCACCAGTTTTTTCAGCTCTTTTATTAACTGCAGATACTTATCCAGGGCATTTTGCCTTGTGTAGTAGTGCAGATAATCGGCAGCCTCGGTATAATCGTGCGAAAGTGAGTCGAGAAATTCTGCCTCATTTGCTATCTGCTCTTCGAAAAGAGATTTTACAACAATAGCCCCTGCTCCTGCTTTTGCAAATGCAGCCACCTTTTCCGGCTGTGTTGTAAGTCCGGAGCTTGCCGCAATGAATGGAGACTTAAGATTAAGTCCCATACAGTTAACCGAAATATCTATCATAACTGTTTAAATTATACTTT
>JAFIHK010000057.1 GCA_017848635.1 Bacteroidales bacterium
ACGTAAATTCAGAAACGCAATAGGCTCTGATACCGAGTACAGACAGATAAACAACGGGGTTCAGACAATCTTTGAAATCATGATGCGAATCAGGTGTTTTCTTGCAGATATTTCAAAACTATCACCTGTAGATGAGCTTAGGCCTTTGTTGGATTCTCTTGAAGCTATTATTGAGCTCAGAGAGTTTGCAGATTGCCTGGCCGAGAAGGAGAGCAAAAAAATCCCTTACGACAGATGTGCCAGGCTGGATCAGCTTTTTCGCTTCTCAATGAGAGACAAACTTCTGGCACTTCTTGGTAAAATGTATTTTATAGATGTATACTCCTCTGTTGCTGCCTGTGCGGTTGAGAGGGGCCTGGCATATGCATCTGCGTACCCTTCTGGTTCCGGAGTACTGGAGATCAAGGGTCTCTATCACCCACTGCTAAAGTCTCCTGTAGATAATGATATTAAGGCTGACAATTCCGGCAATATCATTTTTCTTACAGGTGCAAATATGGCCGGCAAGTCAACCTTTATGAAGAGTTTTGGTATTGCCCTATATCTTGCACATATGGGTTTTCCCGTCCCTGCCCGGTCAATGAAATTTACCGTAATGCACGGGATGTTCACAACAATTAATCTGCCCGACAACATAAATATGGGATATAGCCATTTCTATGCGGAGGTTATGCGGGTTAAGAGGGTTGCAGAGTTCATTGGGAAAAAACAGAATCTCATTGTAATTTTTGACGAGCTGTTCAGAGGTACAAATGTTAAGGATGCTTATGATGCAACAGTCGCGGTTACAGAGGCTTTTGCTACTGATAAGAACTCTCTTTTTATTATCTCCACGCATATAATTGAGGCGGGGGAGACTTTGAGAGAGAGGTGTAAAAATATTGAATTTATAAACCTGCCTACAATAATGGATGGAGCTGTCCCCAGATATACCTACAAGATAGTCCCAGGTATTACATCGGACAGGCACGGTATGATTATTATAAGGAATGAGGGGATTTTGGATATTCTATCAAAAGGTAATTTATAATGGGATTTATAACAGATAAGCAGACACTTGAAGATCTGAATCTGCTCGGCAGATACAGGAGCAATTCAATATTCAATCTATTTAACCATACGGTTACAAGGGGGGGGGATAATCTTCTCTCTCGTATGTTTGCAGAGCCACTGACATCTGAAAAGGAGATAAATAAAAGGAGAGATATCATCTCATTTTTCCAATCCCGTGAAATCGTATTCCCTCTTACCAGGGAGGAGTTTGATTGTGCCGAACAATATCTCTCAAATACGCACAGGAGCGGATATATCTCATCTATGTTTTCTAATCTGAGAAGAAAATTTCTCAAACTGGTTGCCAACGACAAGGAGCTGGATGAGATCTGTTCGGGGTACAACGCATCGGTAAATCTCTTTATTGTGCTGAAAGAGATGTTCACAGGGTTGATGCAGAAAGACTCAGTATATGCTCCGGTGGCAGGCAGAGCAATCGAGATTCTGAACAGAAAAGATATTTCGGAGGTTACTGCAGGCAGATCTTTCGAAGAGATATCATTCTCCAAATATATGCTTTTTGATCACAGGCTACGCTCTACTGGAGCGGCGGCCGTTATGGAGCTGCTTGATATCGTTTACGCTGCTGATGCATATATTTCTGTTGCAGAGACAGGCCGCCGCCGCGGGTTCAATTTTGCCGAAGCCGGCAGCGGGAACGGGATGTCGATCAATATTGAGGGACTCTACCATCCGTGTGTACCCGATGCCATAGCAAACGATCTGATACTCGATAATGAAAAGAGTGTTCTATTCCTTACCGGGGCAAATATGGCAGGAAAATCGACTTTGATGAAGGCTTTTGGCGTCACTCTTTACCTAGCACATATGGGGTTCCCGCTGCCCGTGTCGAAGATGAGCTTTAATGTGCAGGAGGGTATGTACACATCCATTAATGTACCGGACAACCTCAATATGGGATATAGCCACTTTTATGCTGAAGTGGTAAGGGTTAAAAATATTGCGACTGAGGTCAGCTCTGGGAAACGGCTTACAATAATGTTCGATGAACTCTTCAAAGGTACAAATGTCAAGGATGCCTACGATGCAACAGTAGCTGTTACCGAGGCTTTTTCACGCAGTAAAAAGTGTGCCTTTATTGTCTCTACACACATAATGGAAGCAGGCATTACTCTGAGAGAGAGCTGCGGGAATATTATATTCAGATTTCTCCCAACCAGGCTTAACGGTAACAAACCGGAGTATACCTATAAGATGGAAGATGGTATTTCCGACGACAGACATGGAATGAGGATCATCCAGAACGAGAGAATTATTGAAACAATATTAGGAAAAAATTAACCGAAATCGCTGATTTGCTGTAATTTCTCTTTATTTTTTATTCTCAGTATTTTCCCTTCCATCTCAATTAGACCGTCATTTTTAAACTTTGATAGGAGTCTGATTACGCTTTCGGTAGTCATTCCTGTAAGTTCAGCCAACTCTTTTCGTGTCAGTTGGAATTCAAATTCATCTTTCTTAAAGATATTGCAGGCGAGGCAAATTAGGGTATCTGCCAATCTTCCGTATGACTGCTTTTGGGTAAAGGCGAAGAATCGTATCTGGGTTTGTATTAGATTCTCGCAGAGCAGATTTATTACTTCATTGGCGAATGCTGAATTTTTTATTATAAGATGTTTGAATGTCCTAATGTCGATTAATCTCACTTTGCAATCCTGATAAGCATAAGCCGAGTATCGAAAAACATTCGCTCCATCCATTAGGGCTGTAAGTCCTATAATATTTCCTGCAGGCAGAACTTTAAGAATAAGGCTTCCGGCGTCATTCTCCATATAAATCTTAACAAGTCCGCAGCAAAGGTACATGATATGCGATGCAAGCGTTCCCTGTTTGCAAAGTATCTCTCCCTTTTTATAATTCACAACAACGAGATTCTCCTCCAGTAAGCGCATCTCTTCGTCGCTGAGCTTTTCAAAGCAGCTTGCTACGGCCATTCCAAGTGTACATGTGTTGTGGGGGTGCATCTCTTTCTTCATAATTAAAATATTAATTTTTATAAAAATATGAAATTTTTTCGAACAAAAATTATGATATAAATCATATTTTTTCATAGCATCATTTCGATCTTAAACTTGGGTTATATCATACCCAAAAGTTTCATAATGCACTATTCTAAAGTCAACTTTGTACAGCAATTTTTTTAATCTGAATCGTATGGAAATTAAAATGACTTTAGACTGCAAAGGGCTCTCATGTCCTATGCCTATGATGAAAATCGTAAAAGCAATGAAGGAGCTGGCTTCCGGAGATATTCTTGAGATTCTGGGAACAGATCCCGGAACCAAAACCGATCTTCCAAGCTGGTGTGAAAAAACAGGAAACCAATTTCTGGAATCTGAAGATCTTGAGGGAGGTGTTACAAGAATGCTTGTTAAAAAAGCTTAGGAGGCATAGATATGGCATCAGAAAGTAAAAACCCGATGGTTGAGCTCTTCAGGACTTTTTTCGGCAAACATTGGCCGGTTTGGGTAGGAGGTATATTGCTAGGTGTACTGAATACTCTCCTATTTGCTATAAAAAGTCCGTGGGGGGCAAGCGGTGGACTTACAAACCTGGGAGATAATCTATATTCTCTTATTGGCCTATTTCCGGATAAAAGTATTACACCTGTAACTCACAATAATTACGGGATGTTAGTTCTTATGATCATTGCCGGGTCATTCGCCGGAGCTCTTTTTTCCAAAGAGTTTGCCTTAAGGATCCCTCCTAAGGGCGAGATGATCAAGGGATTTGTCGGAGGGGCCTTAATGGCCGTGGGTGCAACTGTGGGAATAGGTTGCTCTATAGGCTCTTTCTTCAGTGGAGTTCCGGCACTATCAGGAGGAGCTCTGATCTTCAC
>JAFIHK010000058.1 GCA_017848635.1 Bacteroidales bacterium
ATAAGTAACGAGTCACACGATGGATACGACAAAATAATTGCAATCATCGAAAAAGGGAAAACCTATTGTATGCTTGGCTCTTCAGGCGTTGGAAAATCTTCTCTTCTAAATAATCTTTCCGGGAAATCCTTAATGAATACGGGTTCGATAAGCAAAAGCACAAACAAGGGAAGGCATGTAACCACTCACAGAGAGCTGATAATACTCGAAAACGGAGGGATATTGGTTGATAATCCCGGGATGAGAGAAGTAGGAATAATAGATTCATCAAGCGGATTAGAAGTTACATTCGACATGATTATGAAATATTCCAAAGAGTGTAAGTTCAAAGATTGCTCTCACACTAACGAGATTGGTTGTTCCGTAATAGATGCGGTTGAAAGGGGCGAAATAGATAGATCTTCATATGAAAATTACATGAAAATGGAGAGAGAAAAGGCATATTTTGAATCATCTGTAGCTGACAGGAGAAAAAAAGATAAAGATTTTGGGAAAATGCTAAAGAACTATAAAAAAGATAGTAACGCAAATGGGGATTAAACATATCATGGCGAATATATCATCCCTGAATGAAAAGAGATAAAACTGTAGCCGGGGCAAACGATTTGAAAAAGATATTATAATTTGAAAGTGTAATTAAATCGTAACAAAATATTAATCATGATCGTTTTGTTTTGATTTCGTTATTGTAATTTCTTAAATTTGAGGGAATCAGTCCTAAATATAGGATTTATGAAAATCGATATTCTTAATTTAATAGATTTTGAAGAGGTAAATAAATTGCTTGAGGGATTCAACCAATCTACCGGATTTGTCACAGCAATTTTGGATCTTAATGGAAATGTCCTCTCAAAATCGGGATGGCGACAATTATGTACGCAATACCACAGAATCAATCCGGACTCCTCTAAAAACTGCACTATCAGCGATACTGTCTTGGCTAATGAGCTTGGAAACGGAGAGAAGTACCATTTTTACAGGTGCCTTAACGGTCTGGTAGATGTTGCCGTCCCAATTATAATTAAAGGAGAGCATGTTGCAAATCTGTTCTCCGGTCAGTTCTTCTTTGAAGAGCCAAATCGTGCCTTTTTTGAGCAGCAGGCAGATAAATATGGATTTGATAAGCGGGAGTATATGTCCGCTCTCGATAAGGTACCGGTAGTATCGAAGGAGAGGGTAAAGATCGCAATGGACTTTTTACTGAACATGACCCAGCTTATAAGCAACATAACCTATAAAAAACTCGAGCAGATACAAATGAATGAGGCGCTCAAGAAGAGTGAAGAGCGCTTCAGAAGTGCTTTTGACCATATGCTTGAGGGGTGTCAGATAATCGGTTATGATTGGCGATATATCTATTTGAATGAAAGTGCAGAAATTCACAATCATCGACCTAACAAAGAGTTGATTGGCAATCGGTACCAGGATATGTGGCCCGGTATAGAGGAGACCGATGTGTTCAAGATGATCGAGAGGGTTCTGAAGACGAGAGTTCCGCACCATTTTGAGAACGAATTCATCTACCCCGATGGCAGCATAGGATGGTTCGACCTGAGTATTCAACCGGTTCCGGATGGGGTATTTATTTTATCGCTTGATATCTCCGAAAGGAAAAATGCTGAGATGGCTCTTTTTGAGAGCGAAAAGAAATACAGGCTCATTGCAGATAATTCTAATGACTGGATATACTGGCTTGTACCAAACGGTAAGGTACACTATGTCTCCCCCGCATGTGAACGTGTAACCGGATATAGTGCAGATGAATTTATCGCTCACCCTAAATTAATACAGGAGATTGTATTTGAGGAGGACAGGGAAATGATTATTGAGCATCACAAAAATTCCCATCTTGACCATATATCACATGACCTTGAGTATAGAATCATTACAAAAGAGGGAGAGCTGAGGTGGATCAGCCACAGTTGCAGTCCTATATTCAACGAAAAGGGAGAGTATTTGGGCCAGAGAGGTACCAACAGAAATATTACCGATAGAAAGAGGGCCGAAATTGAACTCTCCAAACTCAATGATACTCTTGAGCAGAGGGTTATTGAACGAACCTCTCAGCTTGAGGTTGCAAATAAGGAGATGGAGGCCTTCAGTTACTCTGTTTCACACGATTTAAGGGCGCCACTGAGGCATATAAATGGATATGTCGATTTGTTAAATGATAAATATCTCGATATTTTACCTGAAAAGGCTCAACACTATCTAAACACAATATCGGGAGCTTCAAAGCAGATGGGTACGCTCATAGACGATCTGCTCCACTTCTCAAGAACGGGAAGGCAGGAGATGCACAAAACACAAATTGATATGAATCTTTTGGTAGAAGATGCTCTGGAGAAAATAAGGCCCGACACTGCCGTGAGAACTATAAAGTGGAAGATTCAGAGACTCCCGGGGCTTAATGGCGATGCATCCCTTCTAAAGCTGGTGTGGTTAAATCTGTTGGATAATGCAGTAAAGTACACTAAGTACAGGGAGACAGCCGAAATATCAGTTGAATACAAGAGTGAAAAAGATAGCTACATATTTTGTGTGAGGGACAATGGGGTCGGATTTGATATGAAGTATGCTCATAAACTCTTTGGAGTATTTCAGCGGTTACACAACCAGACCGATTTTGAGGGGACCGGAATCGGACTTGCAAATGTTCAGAGAATCATTCACAAACATAACGGCCGGGTATGGGCCGAATCGGAACCCGACAAGGGTTCAGCATTCTATTTTAGTTTACCTAAATAAATTATCTTAATTATGCATGAACTAAAAACAATTTTAATTGCTGAGGATAATCCTCAGGATTTAGAACTCACTGTCGAAGCTCTGACCGAGCACAAAATAGCAAATGAGGTAATTGCAGTTCGAGATGGTGTTGAGGTAATGGAGTATCTGAACTGCACAGGAAAATACGAAAATCGCAAAAATGAAATTCCGGCTGTTTTGTTACTGGATATTAAAATGCCCCGGATGGACGGAATTGAGGTTCTGGAGGAGATACGTAAAAGTGAAAGGTTAAAAAACCTTCCAGTGGTTATGTTAACATCTTCTCGGGAGGAGCCGGATCTTATAAAGTGTTATAAATTAGGAGTTAATGCCTATGTTGTTAAGCCTGTAGATTTCAGGGATTTTGCAGATGCAGTCAAGCATATAGGTATATTCTGGGCAATTTTTAACGAACAACCACCTTCAACTTGAAATTATGGACTGGAAGAATGAAATTATTGGCCTTCCGCTTAATGTAATTATTCTGGAGGACTCCTCTACCGATTTTGAGTTGATAAGCGAACAGCTAAGATCTGCCGGGTTTGCTCTTAATATAAATCACGCCTACAACAGAGACGAATTTATCTCTCTCCTTTCAAACGGAAACTGCTGCGATATAATCTTATCCGACTTTAATCTGCCCGGATTTGACGCTTTTGAAGCGTTGGAAATAAGTAAAAAACTGCGACCGGATACGCCATTCATCTGCATTTCTGGTTCGATCGGAGAGGAGATTGCAATCGAGATTCTCAAAAATGGGGCTGTGGATTATGTATTAAAGGATCGGCCAAACCGTCTTCCTTTTGCGGTAAAGCGCGCACTGGATGAGCAGAAAGAGAAGAGTGCGCTTAAACTTGCCGAAGAGGAGCTTAAAAGAAATGAGGCTAAATTCAGAACATTAACCGAAAACATTCCCGATATTATTGTCCGTTTCGATAAAAATCTAAGACATATTTACATAAATCCGGCAATTGAAAAGATTACCGGCATCAGAAAGGAGCACTTCATTGGCAAAACAAATGAAGATCTGAACATGCCAATGGAGTTAGTTTCTATTTGGAATGAAAAAATGAACTATGTGTTTCAAACCGGGGAGCAGCGAATCTACGAATTTGACTTTGAGACTAATGACTCTACTCACTCTTTCTTATCGATGCTTGTTCCCGAGTTTTCCGAAGATGGGGCGGTGCACACCTTACTATGTGTTACTCGCGATATTACCGACAGAAAACGGATAGAGAATGATTTAAGAAAGAGCGAGGAGCGGCTTAGGGATATCATATTCAGCAGTGCGGATTGGGTTTGGGAGGTTGATAAAGAGGGCAGATATACTTTCAGCTCCCAAAAAGTTAAAGAGTTGTTGGTGGCTTCTGAGAAGGAGATACTTGGGAAAACACCATTCGATTTTATGCCGGAGGAGGAGGCAAAAAGGGTGAGTGAGATCTTTGCCGGAGTTGTCACAAAGAGAGAGGCGATTGTAGATTTGGAGAACTGGAATATCGGGAAAAACGGAGAGTTGATATGCCTGCTTACCAATGGACGCCCCATTTTAAATGAGGTGGGTGAACTGATAGGATATCGTGGGATTGATAAAAATATAACCGAACGTAAACTCTCCGAGCAGGAGCTGATTAAGGCGAAGGAGCGGGCAGAGGAGAGCGACCGCTTAAAATCGGCCTTTCTGGCAAATATGAGCCACGAGATAAGGACTCCGATGAACGGTATTCTGGGATTTGCAGGTTTGCTGAAAAACTCCGATCTCTCTGGCGAACAGCAGCAGGAGTATATCCGGATAATTGAAAAGAGTGGCGAGAGAATGCTCAATATAATTAACGATATTGTAAGTATATCGAAGATAGAATCGGGGATTGTAGATGTTCGCCTTTCCGATACCAATATCAACTCTCAGATGCAACATGTTTACGACTCACTTGTTTTTGACGCCGACAGTAAGGGAATCAACCTCTCTTGTGTGTGCGAAGCGGCAGATAATGAGGTAATTGTAAGGACTGATAGTGAGAAGATTAACGGAATTCTCACAAATCTGGTGAAGAATGCTATTAAATATACTTTCACAGTGAAAGTTGAATATGGATATACTGCTAAGGATGACCTTATTGAGTTTTATGTTAAGGACACGGGTATCGGTATTCCGAAGGAGAGGCAGGATGCTATTTTCGAACGTTTCATTCAGGCAGATATTGTAGATAAGATGGCTCGTCAGGGTGCCGGGTTGGGATTGGCAATATCAAAGGCTTATGTGGAGATGCTGGGTGGAAAAATTTGGGTTGAGAGCGAAGAGGGGGTGGGATCGCTCTTCTCATTCACTCTTCCCAGGAATCAAGTGCATTAATATTCGTATATAGCTCGATTTTACTATATATTTGAATCTGTTAACCCATCTGTAAAATGAGCTTATGCCCGTGAACGACTACTACATAGAGGACAAAACATTCGGCAAGGAGTATCTGCCCGTAAAGGGGGAGTATGATAACTGTATCTTTAACAGCTGCAACTTGGGAGATAAAGATCTCTCGGGGTATAAGTTTTCCGATTGCACCTTCAATGGTTGCAATTTGAGCATGGCTAAGCTGAACAAAACTTCTTTCCGTGATGTTAGCTTCAAAGATTGTAAAATGCTTGGACTCCGCTTCGATACTTGCGACGAATTTGCCCTATCCTTCTCATTTGACGGATGCCAGCTGAATCACTCATCGTTTTACAAGAGGAGAATCAAAAAGTGTCTCTTCAGAAACTCTCAACTCCGGGAGACCGATTTTGCAGATGCCGACCTCACCGGTGCAATTTTTGACAACTGCGATTTGGCGCAAGCCTCTTTTGACCATACAATTCTCGAGGGTGCCGATTTCCGTAGCTCTTTCAACTACTCGATCGACCCGGAGAGTAACCGGATTAAGGGCGCAAAATTCTCAATCGCCGGCGTGGCGGGACTTCTGGATAAATACGATATAGAGATTATCTGACCTGACTAGCTTTTGGGGAAGTTAATGAAACAAATTGTTGAGGTACAATCACTCTTAAGAAAGATTCGTGAATATATAAAAGCGTAGACATG
>JAFIHK010000059.1 GCA_017848635.1 Bacteroidales bacterium
CTCATTTCGGCGTATTCAGGGAGCATGAGCTTATCAAATATATAAGATCGAGGATGTACCGTCAGGGGCTGGGTTATGACGCCGTCATGTCGATGGCCGTGCATCTTGATTCCAATTTAAATTTAAGGAGCGATATAACACTGGACAACCTCGACAGCAGATGGAGAAGGGATAGTCTTACCGAGTTTACCTCGCTTTTGTCAAAATTCAGGAAGGACTCTCACTTCGATGAGTTCTTTGTAGCCAATGAATCGCTCTATTCAGAAGCGGTTGAGCGATTTGTTCCGCTTTTCGAAAGACTCGATCTTGGCTGGTTCAAGGATTTTTTTGGAGAGGAATCGGGAGGGGGGTTTACTATAATAATCGCACTTGGTAACGGAGGCAACAATTACGGTGCATCTGTCGCTTACATGGATGGTACAAAGGCTGCATATGCGCTTATGGGAACATGGAGCGTGGATGCGGATGGCAAACCTCTATACCAGGACAAGGGTTACTTTCCAATACTGATTCACGAATTTTGCCATACTTTTGTCAACCACCTCAATGTGAAGTACGAAGAGCTTTTCAGAGAGAAGGGTGAAAAAATATTTGCTTCAGTAGAGGCTAAAATGAGACAACAGGCTTATGGTCACTGGAGAATCGTACTTAACGAGGCCCTTGTGAGGGCGTCTGTAATCATGTACATGAGAGAGCATAACTACCCGGGAGAGGCGATTCAAAATGAAATTAATGCACAGGTGGCGAGAGGTTTTTACTGGATTGATGCCTTGGCAGATGAGCTTGAGAGATATAGTCACGAAAGGTACATATACCCTACGCTTGATAGCTTTATGCCGGAACTGGCTGAGGCCTATAAAGGGTTCCCTTAAACATCCTAAAAACTGTGAAAAATGTTCAAAGAGTTATCTCGCAAAAAGAGTCTTTCACACATCCTGTCCGACACCGGTTCAAACGAAGAGAACCCTCATCTGAAAAAGAATCTTACCGTATTTGACTTAACGGCACTTGGAGTGGCCGGTATAGTAGGTGCAGGTATATTCTCCACAATCGGCAATGCAGCTTTCAACGGAGGTCCGGCAGTTTCGGTACTCTTTATATTTACTGCTATAGCCTGCGGATTCTCCGCTCTATGCTATGCCGAATTTGCATCCAGAATACCAATTAGCGGAAGCGCATACACATATTCATATGTCAGCTTCGGAGAGCTTGTTGCCTGGATAATCGGGTGGAGTCTTGTAATGGAGTATGCTGTAGGGAATATTGCTGTTGCAATCTCCTGGTCGGACTACTTCACCGGAATGATGAACGGATTCGGAATTACACTTCCTCATTATATTACAACAGACTATTTATCAGCCTCCAGGGGATTTGCCGAAGCATCTGTACTGCTTTCGGGCGGGGCAGATATTTCATCTCTTACGCCGGCTCTTCGGGAGTCATATCTGGCATGGAACAGCGCACCTGTATTATTTGGAGTAAAGTTAATTGCAGATATTCCGGCCTTCTCAATTGTGGTACTCATAACTATCCTTGTATATGTGGGGATCTATGAGACAAAAATGGCCAGTAACATAATGGTAATGATAAAGATGGCGATTCTGCTACTGGTTATTGGCATCGGTTCTTTTTATGTGAATCCGGAAAACTGGTCTCCATTTGCTCCAAACGGCATAGGCGGAGTATTGAAGGGTGTATCTGCCGTTTTCTTTGCTTTTATAGGATTCGACGCAATATCCACAACAGCGGAGGAGTGCCGGAATCCTCAGAGAGATCTGCCAAGGGCCATTTTTTACAGTCTTATTATCTGCATTATATTATACATCGCTATCAGCCTTGTAATTACAGGAATGGTAAGTTACAAAGAGCTAGGTGTAGGCGATCCTCTTTACTATGTTTTTCACAAACTTAATCTTGACTGGATTTCCGGAGTTATCGGGGTAAGCGCTATAATTGCAATGGCGAGTGTTCTTCTGGTATTTCAGGTAGGTCAGCCCAGAATCTGGATGAGTATGAGCCGGGACGGACTTCTTCCGAGGAGATTCTCAAAGGTTCATAAAAAGTTTAAGACCCCTTCGTTTGCGACTGTGGTTACCGGATTTTTTGTAGCACTCCCTTCGCTCTTTATGAACTTAACCGAGGTCACTGACCTGACCAGCATTGGAACACTGTTCGCATTTATTGTTGTTTGCGGAGGAGTTCTTGTTCTTGATAAGGAAAGCAGGAAGGCAGATACGAAAACTGACGGCACCGGAAAGAGGGTCGGATTCCGGGTACCTTACTACGACAGCCGATACATCCTTCCGTTCATGATAATCGTTGTCATATGCATAGTTCTATGGTTTAACACCAACGGCGTTATAGATTTTTTCAGACCTGCTCCGTGGAGCGAATTCCGACACAAAATCCCGATGTGGGGCTTTGTAATATCATCAACTATTATTACATTCATAGCCGTTAAAAAGAGACTCTCCCTCATTCCGGTGCTGGGACTTCTTACCAATATATACCTTATTACCGAACTTGGCCTTACAAACTGGATTCGCTTTATCGCCTGGATGGCAATAGGATTGGTAGTATATCTCATTTACGGATACCGTCACAGCAAACTCAACAGAGTGGTATGATTTCTGCTGCAAAAGGAGAGGCCAATTAAATAGTTTTATTATGAAAACTCGGGCACCTTTTCACTCAAAAACACCGTTAACAGTAATAGTTATAATTATCGCACTGCTTGCTGTTGTGGCAGCATCGGCAGGTATCTGGTCCGGAGGGCCCGGCATGATGAAAAAGATAATACTATCTGTACACGGAGAGATGGTAGAACTTTACGGTAAAGGCTTATACCGCAACATGTCTGCCGATGTTGCCATTCAAGGAATTGCACAGGACTATATAACTCTATTCCTGGGAGTTCCCCTGCTCCTGATCTCACTGACAGGCTTCAGAAAAGGTTGGAGATGGGCAGATTTTCTGCTTGCCGGGACGCTTGGCTATTTTCTGGTAACATATCTGTTCTATCTCACAATGGCTATGTACAATGTACTCTTCCTAGCCTACAGCGCCCTGATGGGATTATCATTCTTTGCATTCTATATGATTATAGGTCTTTTAAGGGCCGATCTCACATCGGGAACGCACGACTCGGTCAGGCATATTTTCCGTGAGAATACTCCTGTAAAATTCACAGGAGGATTTCTTATGTTCAATGCGGTTGCGATATCATTTCTATGGCTTGCAGTAGTTGTACCTCCTCTGCTCGACGGGACAATTTACCCACACGAACTTAAGCACTACACAACTCTCATAGTTCAAGGCTTTGACCTTGGACTTCTTCTGCCCCTCTCGTTTATTGCAGGTATGCTTCTTTGGAGAAAGAGACCCGACGGATATCTCTTCGGAGTAATATACACGGTGTTCCTCTCATTTTTAATGACGGCACTATCGGCAAAACTGATTGCCATGGCAGTTCATCACGTTGATGTAATACCGGCAATATTTATAATTCCGGCATTTAATCTGGTTACTATATTCTGCGCTGTAATGATGCTTAAGGGAATCAAACGATAGTGGCTTTACCCCTGGGATGGTGATCTATTATCGATCTCCTCCATTTTTCGGAATTTACGTGCATATAGATCTCTGTGGTCAGAATACTGGAGTGCCCCAGCATCTCCTGTACTACCCTGAGATCGGCGCCATTTTCAACCATATGTGTAGCGAAGGAGTGTCTGAAAGTGTGTGGAGAGACCTCTTTTTCTATTCCGGCTGACAGTGTCTGTTTACGGACTATATGAAAAATCATCTCTCTAGTGAGTTTATGTCCTCTCCTGTTCAAAAAGAGAAAATCTGCATGCTTCACGGCAATCGGCATGAGGGATCGGATTTCAAGATAATTGAGAATCGATTCGGAGGCGGGCTCTCCCAGAGGAACAAGCCTCTGTTTGTCTCCTTTACCTGTAACCCGCACAAAACCATCGTTGATGAATATGTCCGATAATCTTAAATTTATTAGTTCCGATACCCTTAGTCCGCAGGAGTATAGCACCTCCAGAATCGCCCTGTTCCTTGGTCCCTCAGGTTGAGACAGATCTACCGAATCGATAATATCGGTAACCTCGCGTACAGAGAGCACTACCGGGAGAGCCCGCCTCGGTTTGGGCTGCTCAAGGAGCTCTGCCGGACTGTTTTCACACAGCTTTTCAATTACCAGAAATTCATAAAATGATTTCAGGGAGCTGATCAGGCGAGCTTGAGATTTCACTGAGAGCCCCCTCTCCTGTTCAGAAGCGATAAAATCTTCCAAAACAGTTTTATCGACTCTTTGCAAATCTGTACCGCCACTGTTCTCATCAGCTATTCCCAAAAAAAGAAGAAACTTTTCAATATCGGAACAATATGCAGAAACGCTGTTTTTCGACAAACCCCTTTCGAGTGAGAGGTATGAGGCATAATCCGATGTTAAATTGGTGATATAACTTTTTTTCAAGGGGAAAATAGCTTAATTTTGCAGCAAATTTACGAAATATGAACAGAAAGAGAACCAAAATTATATGCACAATCTCCGATAAAAGGTGCAGTGTCGATTTTATTCGCTCACTCTTCGAAGAGGGGATGGATGTTGTCAGAATAAACTCCGCCCACGTAACACCGGAATCGGCTCTCGAGATTGTCAAAAACACCCGTACTGTATCCGACAAAATAGCTATACTTGTTGACACCAAGGGACCGGAAATCCGAATTACAGCAATGGAGAACGAAACAGGATTCGAGGTTAAGAAGGGTGAGACAGTATATTTTGCCGACGACATAAACGGTGTGTCCGGTAACTATCTGCTCTATACAAACTATAGTAATTTCGTAAATGAGGAGCCTTGCGGCTCACAGATTCTTATAGATGACGGGGATGTATCTCTTACCGTTAAGGAGAAGAAGTTCGGGAAGCTGGTGTGTAATGTCAATAACGATGGTAAGATTAAGGGACGTAAGAGCATAAACGTACCTGGAGTATCAATAAAACTGCCTTCGGTTACCGAAAAGGATAAGCTGTTTATTGAGTGGGCTGTCGAAAACGATCTCGATTTTATTGCACACTCATTCGTAAGAAACAGCAGCGACCTGAGGGAGGTACAGAAAATTCTGGATAAACATAAAAGTCATATTAAGATAATCTCAAAAATAGAAAACAGGGAGGGCGTTGAGAATATAGACGAGATCCTGGCCGACTGCTATGGAGTCATGGTTGCAAGAGGGGATCTCGGGGTCGAAATAGAGGCTCAAAAAATTCCTGTTATTCAGAGGGAGCTTCTCTCCAAGTGTCAGGCACGTAAAAAACCTGTTATTATTGCCACACAAATGCTTCATACCATGATAGATAACCCTCGTCCCACAAGGGCCGAAGTTACCGATGTGGCAAATGCAATCTACCAGAGAACCGACGCAATAATGCTTAGCGGAGAGACTGCTAACGGGAAATATCCTGTTGAAGCAGTACAGACCATGACAAAAGTTGCTCTTGAAGTTGAGGCTCATCTTAATCCCTCACTATATGTAGAACTTACCGATGTAACCTGGCCTACTGCGGCAGTTCTTGCTAAAAACCTCGTCTCGATGACCTGCAAACTCCCAATAAAGGCTCTTATTTTTGATACGACAACCGGCAGGACGGGCAGATATCTCTCTGCGTTCAGGCCGCATATACCGATGTTCGCAAAGTGCTACCGCAAGTATGTAATGAGAGAACTTGCATTAAGCTACGGAGTATTCCCATACTTTATGGAGAAACAGGGGTCCAAAGATGACTTTGTGAGTGAGGCTGTTAAAATACTTCTGAAAGACAGAGTTCTGGAGGAGGATGCTATGGTCGGAGTTCTCGGAGGAAGCTTCGGTGTTCAGGCAGGTGCA
>JAFIHK010000060.1 GCA_017848635.1 Bacteroidales bacterium
ACCGGATGATAGTCGAGATCGAGATAACTACCACATTCGCACCTCCACAACGGCTCATTTGCCGGATACGTTGCCCCGCATTGAGGGCAGATAAATTTAGCCTCCATCAATATTATAGATTTAATTTCTCTCCTTCACTTTTTGCTACTATTGCAGCGCCTGTAAGATCGCCCCACACATTTACCGCCGATCTTATCATATCGAGCGGTTGCTGCACTACCAGGACAATGCCGATACCCTCCAACGGAAGTCCGACGGAATTGAGAACTACAGCAAGCATAACGAGTCCCGCAAGAGGAATCCCTGCCGCTCCAATCGCAGCTAGAAGACTTGTAAGAATAATCACGATCTGTTGTCCCAGAGTAAGGTCGATTCCATATACTTGTGCAATAAAAATGGCCGTAACACTCTCAAATAGTGCAGTTCCATTCATATTTACTGTGTTTCCGAGAGGCAGGCAAAAGCTGGCAATTTTTCTTGAGATACCTGTTTTCTCCTGTATATCTTTAAGATTGATAGGCAATGATGCCGCAGATGATGCAGTTGCAAAAGTTGTGAGCAGACCGGTACCCATCTGCTTCAAAAAAGTAAATGGATTCTTTCCTGTAAGCAGAAGAAATATAGCCGGCAGTATCCCGAGTCCGTGTATTAAACACCCGCCTGCAATGATTGCAGCATAGATCCCGAGGCTTCCGAAAAGAGAGGCTATCGCCTCCGGATTTCCTGCCTGTTTACCAACCACCGAAGATGCTATTCCGAACAGTCCTATGGGTGCAAAACGAATTACAAGGAATGTGATTTTTATCATCACTTCGTATGTCCCGTTAAAGAAATCAGTGAGCATCTCTCTGGTTTTATCGGCCGACACGGTAATGAAATATCCGAAAAGTATGGCGAAGAAAATAACAGGAAGCATCTCTCCGTTCGCCATTGATTTTACAATATTGTTTGGAACTATGGAGAGTAGCTGGTCAACGAAAGAGACCTTTGTAGAGGCAATAGAATCGACACTCTCTTTAAGCTGGAAATCGAGTCCTACACCCGGTTTGAAGAAATTTATCAGCAACAGGCCTACTATAATGGCTATCAGTGTTGTAGTCACATAATATAAAAAAGTTTTTCCTGCAATTCTACCCAGGTCGGAGCTCTTTCCGATACTCGATACTCCCATAATCAGGGCACTGAATACCAAAGGAATCACAACCATCTGCAGACCTCTCAAAAAGAGATCGCCAAGCCATTTAGTGTAATTTGTGTACTCAGGTGCAATTATTCCGACAATGATACCCAGGATTATCCCGGTAAAGATCTGCCAGGGCAGAGAAAACTTAAATTTTTTTGCCATAGATTGAAATTTTCACAGTTGTTAGTTATTCGTTACTTACAAAGATATTCTTTTTACTTCACAATGGTTATGGCAGATAATTCAAATTTATTCCATAATTTTATCGATATTTTAATTCGGACGGATAACTTATCAATCAATGTCGGATATTCTCTATTTTTTTCGCTACAGAAAACACAGGAACAGCAGGTTCGGCTACTATGCAAAAAACATTATCGGGTATATAATGCCTGCATTCATATATCGTATTACTCTCAAAAGGAGACTTAGCCTCTTCGAAAGGCTTGACAATGCTCAAAAAGAGATGGTTATCAAACGCGTCAATTACTATAACAGACTCAATCCTGGTACGGTTCTGCCTTGCGAAACTGCTCCCGACGGCAGTGAATGTGTAGATTTCGGAAGAATCAAGTTGAATGCGATAATCAATGGAAGAAAGTCAAAAAGCATGTATGTACTGGACTCCTATTATCACACAAAATATTTTTCAAAAAAATTCAGGGCCGGATTCCTTTTCGGCGATATTACTCATGTTCCGCTCACACCTTCGTTTGTCAAGAGCAGGCCTGTGAAGGGTGATAACACCAACTCTGTACTGCTACCGCTTGTTAAGGTAAGGCACTTTACATTTGTGAATGACAGGAGAGGCTTCTCATCCAAAAAGAGTATGCTTGTGGGAAGAGCATTTGTAGACCAACCTCACAGAATCAAGTTCTGGGAACTCTATTTTAACCATCCGATGTGCAATCTTGGAAATACAAATACAAAATTGGCTTCGCATCCGGAGTGGCTGGTCAAACCTATGCCTATTGACGAACATCTCGAATATAAGTTCATTCTCTGTCTGAATGGGAACGATGTAGCATCTAATTTAAAGTGGGTGATGAGTTCAAACTCGCTTGCAGTTATGTCAGAACCACCATATGAAACATGGTTTATGGACGGGACACTGATTCCAAATTACCACTATGTCTCAATAAAACCCGACTTCTCAGACCTCGAAGAGAGACTTAACTACTATATTGAACACGAGGATGAAGCGCTATCTATTATTCGGAATGCCAATGCATATGTCAATCAGTTCAGAAATCGTAAAATCGAAAAACTAATTGGACTTATGGTTGTTAATAAATATTTGGAGAATACCGGACAACTTTAAACCGGAACAGACTATGAAAGATTTAAAATATCTCGAACTACTCTCGAGAGATTTCCCGACTATATCGGCTGCAAGCAGCGAAATTATCAATCTTGAGGCAATTTTGAATCTGCCCAAGGGAACTGAACACTTTATTACAGACCTTCACGGAGAGTTCGATGCATTTGACCATGTTGTAAGAAATGCATCGGGTGTTATCCGGAAAAAGGTTGAGGAGATTTTCGGGCATAAGCTCAGAGAGAGTGAAAAGAGGGAGCTGTGCACACTCATTTACTATCCTGAGAGCAAACTCAGACTCATCAAGAGGAGTGAAAAGGAGATCAACGACTGGTATAAAGCAGTTCTGATTAAGTTAGTGGCAGTGTGCAGTAATGTCTCCTCAAAATACACCCGTTCGAAAGTCAGAAAGGCACTCCCTGCCGAGTACTCATACATAATTCAGGAGTTGATGCACGAGAGTGGATCAGAACCAAATAAACAGGCATATACAAGTTCGATTATCGAGACAATTGTCTCTACCGGAAGTGCAGATAATTTCATAATTGCAATCTGCAACCTTATACAGAGACTCACCATAGACTCCCTGCACGTTGTGGGGGACATATATGACAGGGGTCCCGGCGCACACCTGATTATGGACTTGCTCTGTGAATATCACAATGTAGACATACAGTGGGGTAATCACGATGTTGTGTGGATGGGAGCGGCAGCGGGGAGCGAAGCCTGTATGGCAAATGTTCTTAGAATTGCGCTTCGCTATGCAAATCTGGAGACTCTTGAGGAGGGATACGGCATCAATCTGCTGCCGCTCGCCACATTCGCAATGGATGAGTATCACGATGACCCTTGTACAATCTTTAAACCAAAGCTCGGAGATTCCGAAGGCAAAATCAAACAGAAGCAAATCAGACTGCTCTCTCAAATGCATAAGGCTATATCAATAATTCAGTTCAAACTTGAAGGTCAGATCATTAAACGTAATCCATCTTTCGAAATGGACGACAGAATGCTCCTTCACCTTGTGAATTATGAAAAGGGAACAATTAATCTCAACGGGACAGAATATGAGTTGAGAGACAAAAATTTTCCTACTATCAATCCCACTGACCCGTATACCCTCACCGAAGAGGAGCAGGAGGTGGTGGAGAAGCTTATCCAGAATTTCCAGAACAGCGAGAAGTTCAGCAGACATATAAAAAAGCTCTACTCCAACGGTTCTTTATACCTCGTTCGAAATTCAAATCTGCTTTACCACGGATCGGTTCCTCTCAATAAAGACGGATCATTCAAGAGCATTAATATCTGCGGAGAGGAGTTAGCCGGCAAAGCCCTATTCGATAAAATCGATCAACTGGTAAGGCTTGCCTACTTTGGCGACAGAGAGCACGATTTCAAACAGTACAGTCTCGATTTTATGTGGTACCTGTGGTGCGGTCCATACTCTCCACCTTTCGACAAAAATAAGATGGCAACATTCGAAAGGTATTTCACTACGGAGAAGGAGCTCCATAAAGAGACAAAAGGCAACTATTACTACCTGAAGGACAGTAAGGAGATCTGCAATATGATGCTAAAGGAGTTCGGAGTAAATGCCCAGTATTCTCACATAGTTAACGGGCACATTCCGGTCAAGACAGCCAAAGGGGAGTCCCCTATCAAGGCTGAGGGGAAATTACTCGTCATCGACGGGGGCTTCTCAAAAGCTTACCAGCAGGAGACCGGAATTGCCGGATTTACACTTATCTACAATTCACACGGAATGCAGCTGGTACAGCACGAACCATTCGAGAATAAACAGAAGGCTATCGAAGAGGGACTTGACATCATATCGGAAACCAGTGTAATAGACTTTACCTCAAATCGCAAGATGGTAAGAGACACCGACATAGGAAAAAGCCTCAAAGAGCAGATAGTAGATCTCAAACAGCTCCTGGAGGCTTACAAAGTGGGTTTGCTTAAGGAGAAATTTACATTGTAACAGTTGATACTTTAGAGGATAGTGTAAATGATCCTTTTTGTGTTCCGGCACTATAAGTTCCTCCTGAATAGAGCCCATTTGTAACGGTTGCTCCTGTACAGGAACCTCCTGTGTATATCTTATAACTACCTCCACTCTGGAGCGAGGAGGATGAGTATACGATATAGTATGCTGTTCTTGCCGGAGCATATGTCAACAGAGTAGTTCCCGATGAATTTTGGATTGAAATAAGTGTCCCTGCGGAGACTGTAGAGCTGAATTTAACGAGTACTGTATACTGAGTCGAAGAGCTGCTCACATTCTGAATCATATTTCCTGAATTAGGGCCTGACGCAATCAGCAATCCACCGCTGAGAGTAAAGGTCCCGTTATAGTCCATAGCAACCTCTGGCGATGATTGAGGTCCCTGGACTATTGCGGTTCCTCCCGTCATGGATATACTTCCGTTACTGTCAAGGGCATCTCCTGTAGTTGCGCTAAGTGAAACAGTCGCCCCCGAAAGGGTAATAAGGCTGCCGTCATTATTCTCTCCTCCGTTACCATATGTACCGTTAAGGCAATCATCGGAAGAGACCACACTTACCGATCCTCCTGCCAGGGTGATTTTTGGCGCCTCAATCCCCTCAATAGATTTTGTTATGGTTACACTGCCGCTATTGACAACAATAGAGTTTTCCGATTTTATTCCATCGTCATTCGAGGATATTATAAGCTTTGCTCCGTTTATGGTACACGATCCGTCACTCTTGATCCCTTTTGGTTCGGTAGTAAGAGATGCTGTGTATTTATAAGCCGCACCGGAAGTTGTAATTGTTATATTACCTCCGTTAAGAGTCATTGTTCCGTCTACAGTTATACCTTTTCCACCACTTCCGGAGCTAGTTATTGTAATAGTACCGGCCGAAATAAGCAGATTCCCGTCACAGTTTATTCCTGCAGATGAGGCGATATCTGCCTCGGATGAGTCGTAGAATGCAGCTCCCGATGTTGTAGCAGTAATATTACAGTCTGTAATCGTCAAGTCTTTGCCTGTTTTAATACCCTTTGAGGCCCTTCCTGAGACTTTCAGTGTAATTGCAGATGTGTTGTTTATAAAAGTCTGGCTTTCGCTCTTTATTGCAGATCCCTTCTCTCCTGAAGTAGTAATCCCTATTGTGCCACCTGTAATCGAAATATAGGGAGTTATTGCGGCATCGGTGCCGCTATATGTTGTAACTACTCCGTCATCTACACAATTAACCGTAAGAGAGCCACCTCTTATCTCTATATAACCCGATTCGCACTCAATCCCATCTGCCGAAGATGTCAGGTTCAGCACTCCACCGTTCATTAAGAAGTAATCATTTGCGTGGATTGCATCGGCAACCGATTTGGTCACCGTAATATTACCATTATCTACCTGAATATAGTCGTCGCTGCATATTGCATGTTTAGAGAGCGAGGCTATCTCAAGAGTCCCTGCACCCGAAAATATCATCTGCCCTTCACTGAACAGAGTGCCTTTTTGATCTTCAGTGGATGCTGCATAGGCTGCACCATCTGATAACTTATTCGAAGAACCTGTCTGTAATATAATATTTGCCTGTTTTGAGGATTGTATATTGATAGCCGGTCCATCGCTATTAGTTATCGATACTGAGCTCAGAAGCAGTTTGAACTTATAGTCGCTATATATCTTAACAGATCCCTCTGTTGTAGACCCACTCAGAATACAGTTAAATTCAGCAGAAGCCATGTTCGATATAATAACCACATCGGCTCCTGTCACATTGACCGTTACTCCTTTATCTTTATAGGGATTTATTATTGTTACAGAACTTCCGGAGAATGTAACAGCAATATCAGTTGATGAACTTAACACAGTGAAAAGAGATGAAGATGTAGCATTTGCCTCCCCCACTTTTACAGAAATTGCACCGGTAGTTGCCCCATCCGGAACTTTTACAACAAGCTTGGTCGCTGATGCAGATGTTACAATTGCCGCACTACCGTTAAATGTTACGATGTTTTCAGTTGCTACGCTACTAAAGTTTTTACCTTCAATTGTCACACTCTCTCCAACCTCTCCGCTCTCCGGAGAGAATGATGTAATAGACGGAGCAGTTGAACTTATTACTGTAAAATTCGACGAAGAGGTTGCTGTTGAACTACCTACTGTAACGGTTATCGGACCTGATGTAGCTCCGACTGGCACTGTGACCGACAATTGAGTTTCAGAGGCTGATTGCACGGTAGCTGGTGTCCCGTTAAATTTTACTGTATTGGATGCGGCAGTAGCACTAAAATTTGAACCATATATAGTAACAGTTGATTCCACACCCCCGCTTAATGGGGATATTGAACTTATAACCGGAGTTGTATCGGTGTTTGAATTATTTCCGTTATTGTTGTCCTCCTTAAGACAGGATAAAAAAAGAAGTGATACTGCAATAACAGGATAAATACTCATTTTCATTATTTTGGAATTAAGATTTGGGTTGTGCAAATATATTTTTCTGCGGACAAATGCAATATATTATTCTGTACACAATTTTAATATCTATGCCAACCAACTCTTTTTATCTGAAAACATAATTTTCTGATAAATATTTGCATATAATAAAATATTAATTTTACTTTGCAAAAAAAAGTACTTTCAATGAAAGAAGAAAAAGAGTACATTAAAGATTTATCGGATATCCGTGAAATGATGGAGCGATCTTCAAGATTCCTCTCTCTCTCAGGGCTTGCAGGAGTTCTTTCGGGGATATATGCTATCGCAGGAGCATTTATTGCCTACAGCGTATTTGGATTTAATCCCGATTCGATCGATTACATACCATCCGGTGCAGATAATCATGATACAGATGTTGTTAATGTTATATTAGTTGCAATCTCAATATTGGTATTGGCCCTTGCCACAGTTGTATTCCTGTCCGGCAGAAATGCATCTAAAAGAGGAGAAAAATTATGGAACAACTCCTCCAGAAGGCTACTGGCTAATATGTCTGTACCACTTGCAACAGGAGGTATCTTAATTATCATATTTATATTTAAAAACCTTGTCGGATTAGTTGCTCCGGTATCACTAATCTTTTACGGGCTTGCACTATTCGGAGCTGGAAGGTTGACTCTCAGCGAAGTGAGATATCTGGGGATTACACAAATAATCCTGGGAGTCGCAGGATTTATATTTATACCTTATAGTCTTGTGATATGGGTATTAGGATTTGGTTTTGTAAATATAGTTTACGGAATTTATATGCATTATAAGTACGAAAAGTGAAGATAGCGGTTGAGGGATTACACAAGGCTTTTGAAAGCAGGATAAGGCTGGGCATAATGTCAGCCCTGCTGGTTAATGATACACTCGATTTCAACTCTCTCAAGGAGCTGTTGGATATAACCGACGGTAATCTTGCAAGCCACATCAAAGCTCTTGAGAAAGAGGAGTTTATTGGAATTGAGAAATCTTTTGTCGGAAAGAAACCAAATACACGTTATTACATTACAAAAGAGGGCCGTAATGCATTCAACGAACACTTAAAGGCACTCGAAAACATAATCAAATCGGGAAGATTATCCTGATTTTTTTTGCCAGCTTACTTTGAATTTAAAAGTACTATTAAAAACAAATATTATGAAAGATCAAATTATTAAGTCAATTACTGACCCTGTTCAGATGGAGAGACTTTACAGATCGAACAGAAACCTGTTCAAAAAAGAGTTTAATACAATCTATGCCGATTTTGCAGGAACCCCTCTTGTAGAGGCCTGGAATGAGAGGCTTAATACTGAGAGTGAAAACTCAGTGCAGATCTCTAAAGAGGATATAATAATTCTCTCGATCGGAACTATCCTTGCCTATTTTATCGCAAAACTGCCAGTGATTGCCGGAATCAGAGAGGAGTTCTTCTTTCCGAGAAACATTTCTTTTGTGGTTCTCCCATTCTTAACACTCTACTTTTCTATCAAGAACAACTTAAGCAAAAGGGCTGTATATTCGATATACGTTCTGTTCTTAGCTGGAGCAATATTTATAAACACATTTGACACATCAATCAAAAGTGACCTTGTTATTTTATCGACAATCCACCTTACACTCTTTCTATGGGCTGTAACAGGTTTTTCATTTATTGGCGATTTTAAAAACAGAGAGAAGAGGCTGGCGTATCTTAAATATAACGGGGAGCTTCTCGTTATGTCGGCAATGATTCTGATTGCCGGAGGAATTCTTACTGGAATTACAATCGGACTATTTCAGATTATAGGTATTAAAATAGAAAACTTCTATTTCGACTACATAGCTGTGTTTGGATTGTGTGCCACCCCTATTCTCGCTACAATTTTGACACAAAACAACCCTCAGCTTGTGGGAAGGGTCTCCCCGGTGATCGCAGGAATATTCAGCCCGATTGTGGTTGTTATGTTAATCGTGTTCCTTGTTGCAATATTCGTTTCCGGTAACGACCCATACAATAACCGTGATTTTTTAATGATTTTCAACTTACTTCTTGTAGGGGTTATGGCTCTTATATTTTTCTCGGTTGCAGAAAAGAGCGGTAAGGAGATAAAAAAGAGCAGCATGGCAATTCTCCTCACGCTCTCTGTTGTTACAATTATTGTAAACAGCGTTGCCCTTTCGGCGATACTGTTCAGAATATCGGAGTGGGGATTTTCGCCAAACAGAACAGCTGTTCTTGGTGCAAATCTGCTCATTCTGATAAATCTCATCATAGTTACCGCGCACCTTTTCCGGATAATTACAAACAGAGCCGATATATCGGAAGTGGGAAGATCGATTGCAACATATCTGCCCGTATATGTAGTGTGGACATTTATTGTAACCTTTCTTTTCCCCCTACTTTTTTGACATTACTCTTTCGGCAGCAAGCTTGGAGCTGATGATTGCCATTGGCAGTCCGGCTCCCGGCACTGTTGAAGCTCCAACAAAAAATGTATTATTGTACTTTGAGTGTCTGTTTCTGGGACGTAATCCTCCAATTTGGGAAAACTTGTGGGAGAGCCCGAGTCCACTCCCCATATAAAGGTTAAAGGTATCTCTCCACTCCTCCGGCGTAAGAATACTCTTTGTTACTATATGTGAATTTATATCTACACCTGTTCTGGCCGAAAAGTCATTGACTATTTTCGAGAAATACTCTTCACGGTCATCCCAATTATCTTTGTAAAGCAGATTAGGTACCGGACATACAAAGAACAGACTCTCACATCCTTCGGGAGCACACTCCCTATTATGTTTCGAGAGAACATTAACATAGTAGTAAGGCGTTTCTGAACCTGTAAGTTCCCTCTTAATCTTCTCAGCATATTCTGAATAGTTTGCACCAAGGTAGTAGTTGTGGTGGTTCACTTCCGGAAGTTTGCAGTCAATCCCTACATAAAAGGTCAGATAGCCCATTGTCCAATCCATCTTTTTTAAATTATCTGCAGAGTATTTTGCATCGCCCAATACAGAACCAGAGAAAAATGGGGCATCGGCATTTATAATAAAAATATCTGCCTTCCACTCCTCTCCTGTAGAGTCAATAACAGAATCCAACCTTTTTGGGGAGCTGCTATAACCTTTTATTTCGGTATTGTAATGAATCTTAACTCCTCTTTTTGTAAGCTCTTCTACCAGACCTTCGGTAATCTTGTACATCCCACCGCTTACGTTATAGTAACCGTCGTACCGGAATTCGGTGTATGACAACAATGTATATACGGCCATAGTATCGAAAGGCGTTTTGCCCAGGAAAAAAGCTACAAGCGACAGAATCTGCGATGCCTCCTCCGAGTCAAAATAGAGCTTTACCTGTTGCCAGAACGAACGGAACAAGACAGGGAGATGCGATGGATTAACTCTTGCCAATGTGAGAAAATAGTCG
>JAFIHK010000061.1 GCA_017848635.1 Bacteroidales bacterium
AAAGTTCTCTTTTTCCCATAACTTTTCCTTTTGCGTAAAATTAAATACTAATTATTTGCTCCGCAAGTGGTCTGGTTTTGGGGGAGTATTATATATTCCGTTGTGAAAACATTAAGGTTGCCCTCGTCCTTTATCGGGGGCATTTTTTATGTAAAAAAAGGCAAAACATTCTGATGTTCAGCCTCTTCTTTTATATTGCCAGATAATTAATTCATCTGCCCTTTACTCCTCTTCCTCCTGTGCGCTTCTGGGAAGGCTTTTTTTGGCTTTTACGCCGAGTTCCCGGAGCTTTTCGGCCTGACCAATAAGGTTTCCGCGCCCCTCTTTCAACTGACCCATTGCAGAGTCGAAACTCTTTCGAGCCTTTTCGAGGTTGACTCCAATGTCACCCATGTTCTCCACAAAACCCACAAACTTATCATACAGGGCAGCACCACGCTCGGCAATATCAATTGCATTTCTGTTCTGATATTCACGTTTCCACAGGTCGGCCACAAGCCTGAGCGCAGCAATCATATTGGTAGGGCTTATGAGCAGAATTCTTTTTGAATAGGCATAACTCCAAACCTCAGGATCGCTCTGAAGAGCCAGAATGTAGGCAGGTTCATTCGGAACGAACATCATAACAAAATCGAGGGTAGGGGCGTAATCCTGATAATGTTTGGCGCTGAGTTCATCTATATGCCTCTTTATTGAGGTAAGATGCTCCGCAGATGCACTCTTCTGCTCGGAAGGATCGTCAGAAGTGCAGTAGCGAGAGTATGCAGTGAGAGAGACCTTCGAGTCGATAATCAATTTACGATTGTCGGGATAGGAGATTATAACGTCGGGCTGCATGCGAGAGCCGCTCTCATTCTTGAGATAGTTTCCGTCATCGTCCTTAAGATACTCCTGAACAAAATATTCGCGCCCTTTTACAAGCCCCGATTTTTCAAGAATATTCTCGAGAATCATCTGCCCCCAGTCCCCCTGAGTCTTGGAATTTCCCTTAAGAGCATTAGTGAGATTATTGGCATCTTCGCTTATCTTAAGATTAAGCTCTACCAGCCTGGATACCTCTTTCCCAAGAGAGAAACGCTCCTTCGACTCCTTGTCATATACCTCCTCAACCTTTCTCCTGAATGTGTCGATATTCTCACCAAGAGGTTTGAGCACATTAGCTATATTCTCCCTGTTGATATCGGTAAACCTTTTACTCTTCTCCTCCAGAATCCTGTTTGCAATGTTTTCAAACTCAAGATTGAACTGTTTGCGCAGATTCTCAATCTCGCTCTTGCCGTTTTCAATCTTCTCATTCAGAGAGGCATTGACCGCGCCCAGCTCAGCAACCCGTCTGTTCACCTCAATAAGAGCATCGTTCTTCTCCTTCACCTCACCCTTAAGGCGCGAAACCTCTTCGTTAAGGCTCGAAATGCTCCGTGCAGATTCCTCCAGCCTCGCTTCGGCAATAGAGGCCCTTGAGCGCTCCCTCTCAAGTTCTGTAGTATTGCTCTTGCCTGTTTTGGATTGTTGATAGGCCCATATACCGAAAATGACCGCTCCGGCAGCCAGTCCCGTCAAAATGTATATAATTTCCATAATTTGTAATCAGAATCTCATTTTGAGGGAGATTCCGCTCTCCTTGAAAGAGCCGAACTCCATTCTTGTACTCCTTGTGTATGGCATAAGTGAAACCTGCGCCGCTACATTGTTATATCTGTCCCTTATAGCCAGATTATTCACCTTGGCAACCTTAACAGCATCGGCTATAGAAATTATCTGCACGCTGACCATACTGCCTATACCCACAATTCTCAAAAGGAGACCTTCGTCGTCGTCGGTAACGGAATTTCTGTTTTTGTGAGATAACCGGTGCCCGGCGTAATAGATGGCTGCACCCCCGGAGTAACCTCCGAAAAATGCCGCACCTCTGAGATACTCTCCCGAGAGTGCCTGACCCAGACCGGGAATGAAAAATGAAGCAACACCAGCTATTGCAGGATCGATGTTGTCCCCCTTCTGGAACTTGTAGTTGATGGTGTTGTACTTATTTTTATTAATACAATACTGCGCTTGAACCTGTAGGCTCAAAAAGAAGGTGCAGATAATGAGAGGGATGCATCGTTTCATCGCAGTAGAAAATTGTTACTAAAAATATAACTTTTTTCTATCAGATGCAAATATCTGCCCCGAAATGCAACAAATAAACTACTCTCTTCCGATAATTAACCCTTCATCCACTCGTAAGTAGAGTAGTGCTCGCCTGTCATGCCCAGCGATTCGTAAACCTTTTGCGCCCTTGTATTTCGTTTGTCCACATAGAGTCGTATACCTTTGATATTCTCAGAGGATTCAACAATTGATTTAATATGGTTATACAGCTGCTTGAAAACCCCATATTTGCGGAACTCTTTTTCGACATAAACCGATTGAATCCACCACACCCAGCCATTTCTCCAGTCGCTCCACTCAAGAGTGATCATCAGCATACCTGCTGCCACTTCAACTGCCCCTTGAGGAGTTTGAACAGATTTGGAGTCGGAGTTGTAATCGATAACTTTTGCAATGTAGTAGCTAGCTTTTGAGGAGTCGTCAATAACTGCAGCAACCCCCTGATTTAAAGTGACCGGATCGAGCTCAAGCTCCTCTGTCTCCAGAGCCATCTTTAGTTGAAAATCTACTATGGTTTGAATATCTTCACGGGATGCCTTAACAATCTTGATTTCCATTGTTTTATTATTTAATTAGAATACTATAACCAGCTCAAGTGTAATTTTATCATTCTCGTTTTCGCCATTAAGGTGCAGCTCCGGAATATCTGACCTTACAAGGTAGTTCTCATAATCCAATCTTAAAAGAGATGAGAAGCTCTTTTCAACCAGCCCTAAAGCTACTCCGACGGTAACCCTGTTAACATCGGAACCTCTCTTTATAAAGTCGTAACCCATAGAATCCCAACGTAGTGCAGGGGTGATATTTTTGAAAATCTTGCTGTTTTTCAGGGGGAATGAGTATGCTCCCTGCAAAGATGGAGAGAACATAACATCTCCGGTTGCAACATTATTTCGATTTATAGCCTCTCCCTCCAGACGGATCCGGCGGGCGGCGTACCTGAAATCGGCTCCCCACAT
>JAFIHK010000062.1 GCA_017848635.1 Bacteroidales bacterium
TTACTGAAGAGATTGTCAGGTGGATTGCCTCCGGTACCAAATTTCTGCCGCACTTCCATATTCCTTTGCAGTCAGGATCAGACAAGATTCTTGCAAAAATGAAGAGAAGGTACAATACATCTCTGTTTGAAGAGAGAATCTCAATGGTAAGGAACTATATTCCTCATTGCTTTTTCGGTATTGATGTTATCGTAGGATTCCCCGGAGAGGATGATTCTGAATTTCAAACGACATATGAATTTCTGAGAAGGGTAAAACCCTCATATCTACATATTTTCCCATACTCAAAAAGGACAGATACTCCCGCTGCAGATTATGATGGACAGGTAGATGAAAAGATAAAAAATGAGAGAGTAGCAACTCTTACCAGACTCTCCGACGAACTCTACCAGGATTTCTGTAAAGAGAATGAGGGCAGGGAAGAGGAGGTGCTGTTTGAGAGTACTCAAAAGGGTGGAAAAATGTTCGGATATACCAGAAATTATATCAGGGTTGAGCGAGAATACGACAGGACTCTTATCGGGCAGATTGTGAAGGTTCAACTTTAATTTTTCGATTTCTTCCGAATATCTTCTGGAAGAGCTCTTTAAAAGAGTCGAACTCCTCCTGATACACTACACCGAATCCATTACGTTGATTACTCTCAAGATAGTTCGAGTACTGGTCAGCTGATCTTGAGAAGAGTTTAGCCCTTATTTTTCCCTTGTTGTCGAGTTTTATTTCAAACTCAATATCTCCTGTAACCGATCCCGAGCTTGAGGCATAAGGAGAGTTACCGATATTGCCGTTAACAATAATTCTGTTATCCATTAACTGCGCAGATACAGCCGCATCAAAAATATCCTGCCCGCTGTTCCCCTGTTGATAGTTAAAATTGAGGTCGAGAGGAATCTGTAACTGATTTAAAATAGTATTTAGCTGATTTGAAAATATTTCGGACAGATTTGAGTAGATTATATTACTGTTATTAACAATATTGGATTGCATATCAGGTACAAAACCTCCCGAAATAAGCACAGACATAAATTGTCTCAATACTTTATCTTCGGAGTTGAGAGCAGCACTCACTCTCGCCTCGGTAGCCGGGTCGAGATCGGGAATATCTATATTGAATCCCAATGTTGGATTCATTAGTGGGCCGCTCATTGATATCTGACAATCTACTGTTCTCCTGTTTCCAACCGAGGCAGTATCTGCAATAAGCGTATTGATAGATGCCTTTGTCTTGTATGAAGTTGTGAGATTGAGGTTGGTATTAGCAATATTCCCGTTAAAACTGATTCTTCCCCCGTTGTTGATATCAAATTGTTTGAGCGCATAACCGAATTGGTAATTACCTCTGTCAATTATATAATCACCATATATATTGAATGTCTTCTCTTCGGTTTTTACATCCAGATCTATTATACCGTTACCATAACCAGTAATTACATCGCCCACAGCTTTGTTTATCTCTATTTTAAGAGCAGCATCGGGTGTCGCTACAGCTCTGATTTTTATCTCCATAGAGGTGCTCTTTTCGCTTTTCTTTGAAGGCGATTCAAACAATAGAGTTGTATCTTTTTTTGGTGTATTTGAGACAAAAGTAAGCAGGTTTGTTTCAGTAGCCTCAGCACTGGATGATAATGGAATATGAAATACGGAATTTGGATTTGTACTTGCTTCTATATTCATAAGAACCTTTCCGAAGTTACCCCCGATTCTCATATTGCCTGTGGCAAAGAGATTGCCATAAAATGCCGGATTATCTCTTTCTGAAGTGTTAAGCCCCTCAATATTGCTGAAGTCCATATTTGCGTTGAGGCCGAATGATTTGAAATTATTGTGAGACAATATAAACGAAACTTTACCCCTATTTCCGAATCTATCCTTTACAATTGCATTAGTTAATCTGAAACTATTTGCTCCGGAGGCAAAATCCGATTCGAGCGAATATCTTACATTCGTATAGAGAACCTTTAGCGATGCACTCTTTAGTTTGCCGTTATCACATGTGATATTTAGCTTTTTAAACGGCCCTGATAATTGAATATCTGCACTTGCCTTACCCTTGATATCGGAGAATACTGACGAGATGAACGGTTCGAAATATGAGATATCAAAATCATTCAGATGTGTTGATATATCTAAATATGATTTGTCTGGTATATATCTCCCCTCTGCTACCAGTACTCTCTTGTTTAAAACCACGTTCTCAATATTTATGTTAAATCCCCGGAATATCGGATCCCATGTACTTTTTAATGAGAGGTTACCTGCCGGAGTCTTATTTATAAAGAGGTCTCTTCCATTAACATCCAGCTCTATTGCAGGATCTTTATACCAACCTGATATTGCAGCATCTCCTGAGAGTACGCCTTTAATATCGAACTTTTCGCTTATGAGAAGGTTTAGCGATTCAAGGTCGATCTCCGATGCCGCTACTCTCAAGGTATCGCTGTTTCTTTCAGATACGTGTCCGCTGGCACTGAGAACCTGGTTGTTATGGGATATTTTAAAGTTATTTATTGTAATATCTCTGCTCTTCAATGCAAAACTGCTGTTTGAGATAATCCAGGGGACATCTCCCGTAGTAAGAGATGAATTTACTATATTACAGGTTGTAATAAGGGTATTAGACTCATTATCTCTGTAGAAGCTGATCTCCGACAGAAGTTTTAAGGAGCTCTTGTACTCTTTTGGATTCCTGTAACCTGCCTCAACTTTAATAACCCCATTCTGAGCGCTTATCTGCGCACTACTGTTTTCAAATATGAAAAACGGAGTAGATATTCTCTTGCTGAATAGCTCTATCTTGGCAGATTCCGATGAAAAGCTGGCCTCTGAATTCAGATCATATACAATGTTTTTTTTGTATCCTGCAAGTGGTGATTTTACTGAAAGTGAGAGTTTTTTATTAATTATAGAGAGATTGAAAGTGCTGTTCTTTGAGATAAATAGTCCTGGCATAAGGAGTTCACTTATTGCATTACTCTCCTTTATTTTAAGTGAAAGTTGATATCTGTCCTGTTCAGAGAGCTCTGTGTTTTTATGGCTCTTAAGAAGAGCCGGAGTATGATTCTGAACAATCATCTCTGTTGCAACGTCCAGAAAATGTGAGAAAAACTCCTTACCCCTATACTCTGCATCTGCGAAATCAGAGGTTAGTGTCGCCCAGAACTCATCTGTTTTTGACAGAGACTTGAAACGGATATCTCCAATATCAAAGTTCCCTTTACTGTTTGTGTAATTAACCGAAGAGATGTCGATCGATCCGAAGATGTCTCCAGAAGGTTTTCTTGTGTAATTGGAAATAGTTCGGAATGAGATTTTTGAGACGGAATCCCGTTTGTCAAGTTTAAGTGCAGCAAGATCGGCATAAATTACATTTGCATAGAAGTCGTAATGGTTCTCCTCTTTTTGAGATAATCCGAGAATCCCCTGGAATAGAAAATCGAGGTTAGGGTCGTGGCAAATTACCTTTCCGTCAAACAGACTGTTTTCAAACTTTCCGTTTGCATAGATGTTGCTGTATGTATAGTTATTAATATCTGCCCTGTTAACGAGCAGACTGTCAATGGTTATTTTATTTCCACCCCTCTCTTTTGTTCGTAAAATTGCAGATACAGATGTTTTTAATGACACTTTTCCGATTTTATCGATCATCAATAACTTCCCGGCATCAAAATTATCTGCAACCAATCCTCCGTAAATACCGAATCCGTTGTTTGCCCTGTCCGATTTCAGAAGAAGATCTACATTCATATTTCCGATTGATGATGTAATCTTGCCGCTGGCAACAAAATCGGTGAGGAGACCGGCAAGTCCCCCTTCAAAATAATATGTTATTCCCGGAGAGAGTTTTTGAGCTATTGATAGTTGTTTTTGATTATTGATCTTAGAAATAATATCAAAAAGATCATATGTTGTAGTTTGGCAATTCTTGATATCTACAAAAGCAGTTGTCATTTTAGCCTTTGGAAGCCCCGATATTCTTGAGTTCAGAGTCAGTGATGAAAAGCCGCTCTCCGATGTGGCAATCAAATCCTTTGTGCTGATAGATGAAAGGTTACCGGCTGCATACCCTTTTAAATGAACTCCTAAATGATTATCCTTGAGAGATGGAGTTATTTTACCGATTGTTCTGAAACTGAAATATGTGTCGTTGAGATTCAGTTCCATTTTAATTTTATTGGTGAAATCAGCAAAATCCTTTGCAGTCTCATAATAAAAGCTGAAGTGCTCCGCATTAAGTTTTGTAAAGCCGTCATTTATAAAAAGATTGCTTATTCTAGCCTCTTTTTTACTGATACTTATCTTTCCATGCATTTCATCTACACGGAATCCGCTTGCATCTTTCGCACTTAACATCTTTAGATTGGCAAACAGAGTATCTTTTGAGTTTCTTATATTTCTTACCTCTATATTAATATCCTTGATGTTTAGATTTGAAAAGTTAATATAATCCGGTCCATAGTCAATGCTACCGGTATATGGGTTATATAGCCGGAATCGGAAATTTGTAACGGAGAGTGAGTTGATGTTTAACTCCCCCCCTTTGCCACCGCTCTTTTTGCTCTTCTCTTTTGTCTTAAATACTCTGTCGAGATTGGTACTCTTCTTTGTTTCACTGATAAGATTAAAAACACCGTTATCCAGTTTTACACTCTTGAATTTAAGATTTGAATGAAGTAGATCGCTTAATGCGAATGTCGCAGATATTTTATTCGCACTTATAAGGGTATCAGATTGATTATAAAGGATATATACATCTCTGAGAATCAGTCTGTCAAAAAACACAAAATAGGCTTTTCCTACATTTACTTCTGTTCCCAAATTTTGGGATATCACATGAGCAAACCTCTTTGCAAAATATGTTTGTACGGATGGATGTTGAAACACAATGTAGGCCAACACCGGCATTGCAGCGGTGATGATTGCCAGTGTAATCGCTATATTTTTTAAAAGTTTGATAACAGTCGGTTTTAATCTTCAAAAATAACTATATTTTTGCAAAGAAAATTATGAATACTACAATTCTGGGAATAGAATCTTCTTGTGACGACACTTCGGCTGCAATTATAAGGGATGGATATCTGCTCTCCAACATTATGGCGAGCCAGGAGGTTCATCGGAAATTTGGCGGAGTTGTTCCTGAACTGGCATCCAGAGCGCATCAGCAAAACATCTTGCCGGTTGTATCTCTTGCAGTAAAAGAGGCCGGTATAGACCTTTCACAGATTGATGCGATCGCCTTTACCAGAGGGCCGGGTCTGCCTGGATCTCTGCTTGTTGGAACTTCATTCTCAAAAGGGCTCTCAATTGCACTGGGAAAACCTTTGGTCGAGGTTAATCATCTCCATGGACATATATTGTCTCACTTTATTCTTCAGAGTGGAAGAGATAACGTAGTTACGGAGTTTCCTTTTCTAACATTGCTGGTTTCGGGAGGGCATACTCAGATTGTGAGGGTGGACGGGTTTTTCAAACATGAGGTAATTGGAACCACAATTGATGATGCTGTAGGAGAGGCTTTTGACAAGTGTGCAAAAGTGCTGGATTTAGGATATCCCGGAGGTCCGCTGATTGACAGACTTTCAAAAGAGGGAGATAATAGTGCGTTCAAATTTGCAAAACCTAAAATCAAGGGGCTTGACTTCAGTTTCAGTGGAGTGAAGACCTCTCTGCTCTACTTTCTAAGAGACAGAGTCTCAGAAGAGCCCGATTTTATTATAAAAAATATTAACTCTATCTGCGCCTCTTATCAGACTCATCTTGTCAATATATTGACAGAAAAACTGGTAACAGCTTATAAGCAGACAGGCATCAGAACGATTGCTCTTGCAGGAGGAGTATCTGCAAATTCTGAACTTAGAGAGAGAGTTATCGATGCTGGAAAGAGATACGGGTGGAAGCTCTTTATCCCGGAGGTTAAATTTACAACTGATAATGCAGCTATGATAGCTATTACAGGTTATTACAGATATCTGGAGGGTTACAGAACTCAACTGGATGTACAACCTGTGTCAAGATCTTTGGATTATGCGTGAATTTGAAGTTACAGTGCCTATCTCTTCAAAGGAAGAGAGATATGATTTCCGTTCTGAGGCTGCAAAAGCTTTAGGTGTCTCGCCGTCAAAGGTGGGTGAGATTACCCTTTTGAGAAAATCTGTTGATGCCAGATCAAAGCAGATAGTCTACAGATTACGACTACAAGCCTGGCTAGTTGATGAGAAGCCGGAGGAGAGATATATCTGCCCCGATTTTAAAAATGTGGTTAACTCTCCGGAGGTTATAATCGCAGGAGCAGGCCCGGCAGGAATATTTGCAGCTCTTAAACTTTTGGAGCTTGGTATAAAACCTGTTATAATAGAGAGAGGAAAGGATGTCCATTCCCGTAAATACGATATTGCTGCAATAAACAGAGAGCAGATTGTTAATCCCGATTCCGGCTACTGTTTCGGAGAGGGTGGCGCAGGAACATTTTCCGACGGAAAACTGTATACCCGATCGGTCAAAAGAGGTAATGTATATGAAGTGTTAAGCCGATTGATTGATGCGGGAGCATCAAATTCCATAATGACTGACTCTCATCCGCATATAGGGACGGATGTGCTTCCAAAAATCAATGAGAAGATCAGAGAGGTAATAACATCATATGGTGGAGAGTACCATTTTGGTGAGAGAATTACAGATATTATTACAGAGGGTGGTGTATTCAAGGGCGTTAAGTGCAAAAGCGGGTCTCAATTTAACGGCAAGGCTCTTATTTTAGCAACAGGACACTCAGCCAGAGATATTTATAAACTCTTGTCATCCAAGGGACTCCCCCTTGAGATGAAGGGTTTTGCTCTTGGAGTAAGGGTGGAACACCAACAATCTCTAATAAACTCGATACAGTACCATGGAAGATATCAGCCTTTTATGCCAAATGCTGAGTACTCTCTTGTAGCTCAGGCATCCGGGAGAGGTGTTTTCTCTTTTTGTATGTGTCCGGGAGGAGTATTGGTTCCGGCCTCTACATCACCTGGTGAGCTGGTGCTAAACGGGATGTCAAATTCTATGAGAAATTCCAAATGGGCAAATTCAGGTATTGTAGTCTCAATAAATCCTGGAGATATCCCGGAGTTTGATAAATATGGAATCTTTTCTCTGCTTGAATTTCAGTCAAAAATTGAGGTTGATTCGTTTGATTTTGGAGGAGGAAATCTTAAAGCTCCTGCACAGAGGATAACAGATTTCCTTAAGGGCAGGGTTTCCGAAAGGATGCCTTCAACCTCATATGTTCCAGGAGTTTTATCTGCCGATCTGAATGAACTTCTTCCTAAATTTATCTCATCGAGATTGAAGGAGGCAATGTACATTTTTGATCGTAAAATGAGAGGATTTATTACCGAGGACTCTTTAATGCTGGCTACCGAATCCCGTACATCATCGCCTGTAAGGATTCCCAGAGATGCCGAAACTCTCGAATATTTAGGAATAGAACGTGTTTTTCCTTGCGGAGAGGGTGCCGGTTATGCAGGAGGTATCGTCTCATCGGCTCTTGATGGAATAAATGCTGCATTGGCAGTGGGTAGGTTACCCCTATAGCATAAAAGAAAAATGGCGCCTCTCGACGCCATTTTTCTTTTATGATTGGTAGTTAGCTTCCACATCCGCAACCGCAAGAGTCGCAAGATCCTGTAGAGCAGCTAGATGCAGCTTTTTCATTGAAAAGCCCATTTGTAAGCTCACTCTCAGTTGCCTCTCTTACTGCTACAACTTTGCCGGAAAAATTGAGATCACAACCTGCAAGAGGGTGATTAAAGTTCATAACCACAACATCTTCCTTAATCTCATCTATTGTACCTTGTAGTCTGTTTCCATCCGAATCTTGCATAGGAAGTACATTACCGACAGTAAGTAATCCATCCTCTACCTTTCCGTCAATCTTAAAAAGATCTACAGGCAATTCAACTATCGCATCGTTATTTACCTCTCCGTACCCTTCAGATGCAGTAAGTGTAAAGCTGAAATCATCACCTATTGATTTACCCGCTACATTCTCTTCGAATTTAGGTAAAAGATAACCTGTTCCGAAAATGAATTCCATTGGGTTGTCGGCATTTACAGTCTCCATAACATCTCCGTCAACCGTCAGAGTATATGAAAGAGCTACTACTTTGTTTTTTTCTATTTTCATCTTATTTAATTATTGAATGTTTTATTTATACAAAAATTGTGCTTTAATTAACTATATTCCACTAAAACTTACCCCTTCAAAGGCAAGCGAAGGGATCATCCATCTGCTTACATCTCTTGCATCTGAACCGGTATAGAGCAGGTTGTTCCATAACTCAATCAGATTTCCTGTTATATTCATCTCTTTTACAGGGTGTAAGATCTCTCCGTTTTCGAAGTAGAAACCTTCGATTCCGAACGAGAAGTCACCGGAAGAGCTGTTTGTGTTTCCTCCGTTAAATCCTGTAACAAGAATACCATTTCCGCAATTGTAAACAATCTCTTTGAGAGTAAGTTCAATATTGTCGAAAGGTCTCATTATTGGAACCGATGGACCCTCAATTGTTGCAGGGATCCCCATTTTTTTTGAGTAGTAGCTGTTTATAAAATACTTCTCAACTCTCCCGTTTTGAATAATTGAAGATGGATTTGTTGCAATTCCTTCACTGTCAAAATATCTGGCCCCCATTGCCGAAGGATTTATTGCATCGTCAAAAATTATCATCTTATCTGAAAACAACCTCTTGCCCAGACTGTTTTTCAGAAACGAATTGTTTTGTTGTATTGAGGCACCGTTTAATGCCGAAATTATAGGAGAGATCAACCTGTTTGAAACACTGTTCTCTACAACCATAGTATAGCGTCCGCTCTTCATCTTTTTTGGAGAGAGTTTATCGGTAGCTCTCTTAAGAGCCATTTTTGCCACCCCGTCTCTTTTAAGCTGTTCAAAAAACATTGAGGCCTCGTACCACCATGCCTCAGGCCTGGCTTCTCCGGCTCCTCGCACAGAGCATTCGGCACTCAAAGAGTATAAACTCTGTTTAGACGCCCCTTCAAACCCTTGAGAATCGGTCATATATGAGAAATCTAAAGATCCGGAAAATTCACAATTCACCGAAATAAGCCTCTTATCACTTCCCAAAATCTCATCGGCACTTGTAAATGCTATATTTTTCATCTCTTCGGCAGAGAGCTCAAATAATCTGCTGTCATGTTGAACCAATGGAGGTCGATCATTGCGGTAACACAGCTCTTTCTCGGGTAAACCTCTGCAGATATCTTTTTCAATATATTTTGTTGCCTCTATCGCATTAGATATGAAACTTTCAAGCTCCCTCTTATCAAAACGATTGGTTGAATAGGCTCCGTATCGATCATTTATGAATACCTGAATAAAAAGTGATGATCCGGTCGATCCGTGCAGACGATCAAGCTCACCATCCCTTACTGCAAAAGAGTTTTGGGTTGAAATACTCAAACTGGATCTTGCAGCTGAGCAGCCGCTTTTTATTGCACGTTCAACAGCGTATTGTGCCGCCTTAACCGATTCCGATTCGATATCATTATTCATATTAGTCAGTTTAAATTCCACCTACTGTGAGAGAGCTTACCAGAACAGATGGCATACCGCAGGATACTGGACAATACTGCTCTTTTCCACAAGTCCAGGTTCCATCATCTATTTTCAGATTATCACCAACCGCAACAATATTGGCTAATGCCTCAGGTCCGTTCCCTATTATGTTTATGTCCTTTATCGGTTGGGTGAGTTTTCCGTTCTCAATAAGCCAGCCCGATTTAACATAGAATGTAAAATCTCCGGCACCGATCTGTACCTGTCCATTTGAAAAATTATCCACGTAAATACCCTTTTTTACAGAGCCGATTATATCTGATTCTCTGCTTTTGCCGCTCTCCATATATGTTGCTCTCATTCGTGGAAGTGGCATAAATCTGAAGGACTCTCTGCGGCCATTTCCGGTAGGGGAGGTTTTATAATACTCCGCACTTATACGGTCATGCAGGTAAGAGTTTAGTACACCATCTTTCACCATATAGGTTTTTTGGCCAACTACTCCTTCATCGTCAATATTAACAGATCCTCTGTTGAAACTTATTGTACCGTCATCAACCACGGATATTTCATCTCTACAGATCTTTTTCCCCAGTTTGTCCGAGAAAATTGAGATATTCTGTCTGTTAAAATCAGCTTCAAATGCGTGCCCTATAGCTTCGTGCAACAGAATTCCGGAACTTCCGGCTCCCATAACCACAGGCATCTCTCCACCTTTTGGCTGTATTGCATCAAATAAAATTTTGCAACGATCAACTGCTTCATCGGCAACCTGCTCGACAACTTTCATAGATAAAAACTCTGCACCCATTCTGAAACTTCTCGATGAGGATGCATTCTCGACTCTCCCGTTCTCCTCCATTATACAGGTAGCGGTTAAAGATGCCATTGGCCTGACATCGGAGTAGATCTCCCCAAGGGAGTTAAAAAAAAGAACCTCTGTTTGAGAATCTGAGACTCTTGCTAATACTTTGTTTACTCTCCTGTCACTTTCGAATATTCTGGTATTGAGATAGTTCAAAAATGGGATTTTGGATGAAACGGTAGCTTTCAACCACTCAATCTCTATGGGATATCTGTTTTTGTATGGTATGTTTTTAATCTCTACCGGAGTACTGCTCTTTATTGAGCCAGATGCAATACCGGAAGCAGTCAAGGCTGCTCTCATCATTGCGTCTGTTGATGTGATCTCTGTGTAAGCATATCCGGTTCTTTCATTGCTTAATACTCTGACCCCCATTCCATAGTCTATATGGGAGCCGGCAGAATTAACCTCTCCGTCCCGAAGTGCCATTTCATTTGCAACTGTGTATTCAAAAAAGAGGTCTGCGTATGTCCCCCCGGAAGATAGAGCCTTATCTATAATTTTTCTGAGATCCTCAGTAGTAACTCCGAAAAAATTCAAAAGTCTTTCGGTATTATTCATCTGCACAAATTTGTGCAAAGTAATCTAAAAATGCTTAAATTAGCAAAAGATACAATTTTGAAATGGATCAGCCCAAGATAGAAAGGCTGCTTAGGGTTATGCAGCTTCTTATTAACAATCGCCACTATTCTATTGAAGATATAGCTGCAAAACTGGATATTTCCCAAAGAACAGTATACAGATACATCGATACCTTCCGTTCTTCCGGATTCTTAGTCAGTGAAAGCGATGGAATCTACTCACTTGACAAAAGTTCAAAACAGCTTCGCCAAATATCCGATCTTATATATTTTACCGACGAGGAGGCATATATCCTTAAGAGAGCAATTGAGTCTATAGAATCCTCAAATCCTGTGATGGATGCCTTAAAAAACAAACTCTATTCGGTGTATAATTTCAAGAGATTGGCAGATATAACTGTACATAAGGAGCATCTCAATAGTGTAAATTTACTGGCAGAAGCTATAGAAAACAGAAACTGTGTAACTATAAAAGAGTATCGTTCTTCAAACAGTGGCGCTATAAGTGACCGCAGAGTCGAACCATTTGCATTCGGACTGAATCTGATTGATGTTGTTTGCTTTGAGCCGGCAAGCGGATTGAACAAAATATTTAAAATATCCAGAATTGGTGAGGTTATAGTTCTGTCTGATCAGTGGCAAAATGAGTCCAAGCACAAGAAGTTGGAGACAGATGTGTTTCGAATGATGGGATTCGAACGCCACTTAGTAAAACTAAAGCTAACGATGAGAGCGGCAAATCTTTTGGTTGAAGAGTACCCTTTATCCGAAAAAAGAATGGTCAGGACGGACGACGATATGTTTCTCTTTGAAGATTTCGTAACAAGTTATGAGGGGGTTGGCCGGTTTGTACTAGGCTTATGCAATGAGATTGAGGTTCTGGATACACCGGAGTTTGTTGAATTTTTAAAAAACAAACGTTCACTAAGTCGTTTCTAGCAAACTATTAATTGGATTCTTTGTTTTAAATAACAAAAAGGGCAAATGAACGATTTGTCTTACTTGCTTTACGAAAACCCAATAATTGGGTTCGCACATTGTCATTTGATTACTGATCAATATGGTGTTCCATTTGATTATGAGTTCGTCTTTGTAAACAGGAAATTTGAAGAGATAACTGGATTTTCACAGGATCTAATTTTAAACAGAAGAATTTCTGAGATAATTCCCGATTTAGAATATAGAGGCAGTAATTGGTTTGCTGCATATTCCGAAATTGCTTTGAATGGAGGCCAGCGGGAGATAGAGGTTCATTCCAAAAGGTTAGGCAGATGGTTTAGAGTAAGTGTCAGCTCTAATAAAAAACTCTTTTTCTCTCTGATAATTATTGATATTACCGACATAAAACTGGCTGAAAGGAGATTGAAAGAGAGTGATAACAGATTCAGATCCTTCTTTGACCATAATCCTCAGATAATGGCTGTTATTAAGTTCCCGGAAAAAATAATCTGCGAGGTAAATGATCAGTTTCTGGTAAAGACAGGCCTTACAAAGGAGAGTGTAATTGGAGAAAGTATTAAGAGTATAGATCTATTCTTATATTCCAAAGACCTCGATACCATTTGCGAAAACCTGGAAAATTACCAAAGGGTAGATAGGGTAGAGGCAGTCATAAAATCTAAACCGGGCGAGATACTTACTGTTCTTGTCTCCGGCGAAATATTTGAAGTGGATGGCGTTAAAAACCTCCTGATGTCCATTACAGATATCTCCGAGAGGAAAAGATCTGAGGAGATCATCTCATATAAAAATGATCTTCAATCATTAATAGCCGATATATCCAGAGATTTTGTATATGTCAACTCCGAAAATATCGATAATAAATTAAATACACTTCTGTTTAAAACTGCTCATTTTTTTAATGCTGACAGATCTTACCTATTCTCCTTTAGTGCGGATGCTACTATTGCAACAAATACTCACGAATGGTGCAGATTAAAAAAATATAGTCAGATTGAAAATTCGAAAAGTCTCAGTGTTCAGACAAAACCATGGTGGCTTAAGGAGATTGAATCTAAAGGCTATATTCTTATTAATAATATAGATGACATGCCCGATGAAGCTTTCAGAGAGAGGGAGAGCTATCGTTCCCGGGGTGTAAGGGCTGTACTCTCTTTGCCTATTTATTTAAATAATAAAATCGTAGGTTTTTTTGGTTATAATAAGATCGAGGATAAAACAAATTTTCGGGATACCGATCTGGCTCTTTTATATGTAGTCTCAAATATAATAACCGAGTCTAAGATAAAGCTCAATAATGAAAAGGAGCTTTATACTCAGGGGAAGATGCAGGAGTTGCTTTTGAATATGGCCAATCAATTTATTAATGTGCCTACAGATTCAATAAAATTTGCGATAAATGGTGCAATAAAGGAAATTGGTGAGTTTATAGGATCTGACCGAGTATATATTTTCGAGTATGATTTCGTCTCTCAGACCTGTTCCAATATATATGAATGGTGTTCCGAAGGTATTAATTCCGAAATCGAAAATCTTCAGAATGTACCACTCGACTACTTTCCCGAATGGGTAAATGAGCATAAAAAGGGAAAAACATTATATCTGCCCGATGTTGAGTCAATAGAAGAGAGTGATCCTCTTTTTGGAGTAAAAGATATTTTAATGAATCAGGGGATAAAGAGTATATTGACAATTCCAATGTTCTCTTCCGGAGAGTTGTACGGATTTGTTGGATTTGACTATGTGAAAAGCAAACATATATATACTGCGAGAGAGGAGAATCTATTGACATTCTTTGCTCAGATGATGATCAACCTGAAAAACAGAGTCGATGCAGAGTTACAGATTCAGAGATATTCATCTGAACTGGAGTTGAAAAATATTCAACTTGATGATGCTTTGACAGAGGCAAAAACAGCAAACACTGCCAAATCGGAGTTTCTTGCAAATATGAGCCACGAAATTAGAACTCCATTGAATGGTGTCATTGGTTTTACCGAACTTCTTAAGAATACCCCGCTTTCATCTGTTCAGCAAGAGTATTTGAACAATGTAAATATATCCGGGATCTCTCTGCTGGGAGTAATAAATGATATTCTCGATTTTTCAAAAATAGAGGCAGGGATGATGGATCTTGAGGAGATTAAGATTGATCTTGAGAGAATTCTTGAGGAGAGTATTGATATTGTGAAGTATTCAGCAGAACAGAAGGGTGTTGAGTTGATATTAAGCCTTGGAGATCCCCTTCCAAAATATATTATTAGTGATCCTCATAAATTTAAACAGATCCTCGCAAATCTTCTTGGTAACGCTGTTAAGTTTACCGAAAAGGGGGAGGTCGAAATCTCTGTTAATTTTAATCAAATAGATGAATCCTCCGGGATTTTAAGAATCGATGTCAGAGACACCGGGATTGGGATATCTGGCGAACAGAGAGAGAGACTCTTTAAGGCATTTTCTCAGGGAGATACATCTACCACCAGAAAATTTGGAGGGACCGGGCTTGGATTGATAATCTCAAACAAAATTGCTGAGAAGATGGGGGGAGAGATAACTCTTGAAAGTGAATTTGAAAAAGGATCAACATTTACTTTCTCAGCTCCATTCCTATTTTCAGAGTTTAAAAAATATGAATGTTTTTCCGGCGGTATTAATAGAAGGGCGTTGCTTATAATTGAAAATCTGGCTGCCGCACTATCTATTAAAAGATTGCTGGAAAAGATCTCCTTCGGTTGTATAATACATCAGGACCCGCTGACTGCAATTGAATTACTCTCAAAAGATCCAGATTTCGATTTATTGATTTGTGACGAAAATCTGCCATATATTGATGGAATTGAGGCAATAAATATAATCAGAGATAAGTTATTTATTTCAGCAGAAAAGATGCCTGCTATTCTGCTGCACTCTTCAGGAAAAGCACAATATATAAAGGATAAAATTGGAGCTGCAAAAGGAGTTACCACAATTTGTAAGCCGTTGAAAAACTCTGTATTGATCGATACTGTTTCATTTAATAACAGAGTTTATGATAAACCGGAGTCAGATAAATCAAGAGAGAGTGAAGAGACAAAGCAGGTTGTTGAAAGAGTTAGAATTCTGATTGCAGAAGATGTGAAAATTAATGTTATGATGATTAATGCACTATTGGCAAGCATATATCCAGATGTGGATTGTTATGTAGCTCACAATGGACAGGAGGCGATCGATATGGTCTCTACTTTATCTCCTGATATAGTTCTTATGGATGTGCAGATGCCGGAAGTGGATGGATTGGAGGCGACTGTAAGAATCAGAGAGAGAGAGGGGCAGTTAAAAGTGCATACCCCAATTATTGCTCTAACTGCTGGAGCTCTTAAAGAGGAGAGAGAGAGGTGTATAGAGGCAGGAATGGATGCTTTTTTGACCAAACCTATTGATAAACAACAGTTGAAAAATATTATTGACCGATTTATCAATTATAAACAGGCGTAATAGAATTACTGATTATAAGGATTATAGCCTAATGATGCGGATGGTGTTAGATAAGTTGAAAGTATAAATCTTTAATTTATATTTACAGCAAATTCTGATTAAAA
>JAFIHK010000063.1 GCA_017848635.1 Bacteroidales bacterium
CAAAAAATCGATAGCTCAGTTTCACGAATGGATGACCGGAGCCGGAATTTTATGGCTAAAAAAGAGACCTGTACGTGTTGCAACTGTCTTTACAACACATGCAACTGTACTTGGACGCTCTCTTGCAGGGAATCACCAATCGCTTAGTTCGGTGAAAAATTTGCAGGAGGCAGAGCGTAAAGCCACTGATTTTAATGTGCCGGCCCGCTTTTCGCTTGAACAAAAGTCGGCAGTTAACTGTGACGTTTTTACTACAGTAAGTTCCATTACAGCAATTGAGTGCAGCGCATATCTTGGTAGAACTCCCGATTTTGTAACCCCTAACGGATTTGAAAACAATCTTCTCCATACCGGCGAGAATGAGGATAGTTGGCCTCAAGAGGCCAGAACAGCACTTCTAAAACTTGGTAGTGCTATGTCCGGCTGCGACCTGCCTCAGGATACTCTCCTGACCGGCACAGGTGGACGATATGAGTACACAAACAAAGGAATTGACCTCTTCCTGGATTCTCTTGCACTGCTCAACAGCGATACAACACAATCGAGGCAGGTCGCCGCGTTTCTATTTGTTCCGGCATGGAACGACGGCCCCGACAGAGAGTTGGTGGCCAAAATGGAGTCAGGCAGCTCTTATACAACAATTACCACACATAAACTGAGAGAGCCGGAACACGATCCTATCCTGAAAAAATTGAGAGAGCTGGGATTAAATAATAGTCCGGACTCGAGAGTTAAGCTCTTCTTCGTTCCAACATATCTGAACGGATCCGATGGAGTAGTCAATCTTGAGTATTATAAGCTGCTTAGCGGTTTGGATATTTCGGTATTCCCATCATTTTATGAGCCATGGGGCTACACTCCGCTCGAGAGTTTGGCGTTCGGTGTCCCTACAATAACTACAACTCTGGCAGGGTTTGGAATGTGGGTAAAGGATCACTTCTCCGGCAACAAAAACGGTATTGCAATTGTTGAAAGAGATGAGTTCAACTATAACGAAACAGTAAAGAGAGTAAAAGATAAAATCTTTGAGATCTCACAACTATCAGAATCTCAGAGAGAAGAATATAGGAAGAGTGCCTATGACATTTCCCGCACTGCATTGTGGGATAATATGATTCAATACTATATCGAAGCTTATGCAAAAGCATCGGAAATTATAGATAAAAAGGAGATAAGCAAAGTGTTAACCGAAGAGAAACTATTCCCATCGTCCGGTAAGGAAATCGGAAACAGGCCTGAATGGATCAAGATATTGATTAGTAAGCAATTGCCCGAAAGATTACAACACCTTGAGACAATGTCACGCAACTTGTGGTGGTGCTGGAATCAGCCCGCAATCGATCTTTACGAATCTATCGACAAAGATCTATGGGAAGAGTGTAAGGGGAATCCCATCCTTATGCTGGATAAGATCCCGCTTAAAAAGTACCAGAGGCTGGAGAGAGACTCCGAATTCCTTGCGAAGCTCGATTCGGTATATGCAGGATTTGAGGAGTATATGAGAGAGAAAGAGCAGATGTCGGGTCCCTCGGTTGCATATTTCAGTATGGAGTACGGACTGGACAAATCTCTTAAAATATATTCCGGAGGTCTTGGCATTCTTGCCGGAGATTATCTAAAGGAGTCCAGCGATATGCGGGTCCCTATCACAGGTATCGGATTACTATATAGATACGGATATTTTGAGCAGAAGTTATCTGCTCAGGGAGACCAGGTTGCAGAGTATGTTCCTCAGGATTTTATGAAAATACCTGCTGCGCCTGTTAGAGACGGCAGCGGAAACTGGCTCAGGATAAGCATTGCTCTGCCCGGAAGAAATATGTATGCACGTCTGTGGAGGGTGGATGTTGGTCGTACCGAACTCTATCTTCTTGATACTGATTACGAAGATAATTTGCCGGAAGACAGGCAGATAACGCATCAATTATATGGCGGAGACTGGGAGAACAGGCTAAAACAGGAGATACTGCTGGGAGTTGGGGGAATACGAGCTCTCAGAGTACTTGGAAAAAGTGCAGATGTTTACCATTGTAATGAGGGGCACGCAGCATTTACAGCGCTGGAGCGTATGAAAGAGTATATTACCGAGAAAAATCTGTCATTTGCAGAGGCTATTGAGGTGGTAAGAGCTTCATCGCTCTTTACGACACACACCCCTGTTCCTGCCGGCCACGATGCATTTCCCGAAGATATGCTCAGGACATACTTCTCTCACTATCCCGAAAGATTAAAGACCGACTGGAGATCTCTTATGGCTCTTGGTAAAATAAATCCAGATAATCAGGAGGAGAAGTTTTCTATGAGTAACCTTGCAGCCAATCTTTCGCAGGAGATAAACGGTGTAAGCTGGCTACATGGCGAAGTAAGCAAGGAGATTCTTGCTCCTCTCTGGCCCGGATATCTGCCCGGTGAAAGCCATATCGGATATGTCACCAATGGAGTACATTATCCAACTTGGACAGCACCTGAGTGGAAACAGATTCATTCTGAGGTATTCGGGAGCGATTTTGCTACTCACCATTACGATAAAGCCTGCTTCTCGGGAATCTATACTGTTTCATCGGAAAGAATCTGGAGTGTGAGGAAGATATTGAGGAGGAGATTGATTGAGACCATCAAGAGCTCACTTTCAACACCTGAGACCACCTCTCACTATTCACCGCAGCAGATTGTTACAATCAAGGAGAATCTGCGCGACGATATACTTACAATTGGTTTTGCCAGGAGATTTGCAACCTATAAAAGGGCACATCTTCTCCTGACCGATCTTAACAGACTTAGTGAGATAGTAAACAATCCGGAAAAACCTGTACAGTTTATTTTTGCAGGAAAGGCCCACCCGGCTGACAAAGCCGGACAGGATCTCATTAAGAGAATTGTTGAGGTGTCGGTAATGCCGGAGTTCATAGGCAGAATTATTTTTGTTCCCGGTTACGATATGACATTAGCCCGGAGGATGGTTCAGGGGGTTGATGTTTGGATGAACACACCTACAAGGCCTCTTGAGGCTTCGGGGACAAGCGGTGAGAAGGCTGTGATGAATGGAGTTATGCACTTTTCCGTACTTGACGGATGGTGGGTAGAGGGGTATGTTGAGGGGGCAGGATGGGCTCTTTCACAGGAGAATACTTACGACAATCCCGATTTTCAGAATCAACTCGATGCAGCCACAATTTACAATATAATCGAAGATGAGATATCTCTGCTCTATTACGATCAGGATCGTTTAACCGGAGTGCCTGAAAAATGGGTAGATGTTATTAAAAATACCATAGCAAAGGTTGCCAGCAATTTTACTACTAACAGAATGCTGAGTGACTATTGCCGGAAATATTACAATCCTCTTTCGCAGAGATTTGCCCGTTTATGCGAAAACGATTTTGCCCAGGCTCGTGAGATTGCATTCTGGAAACGAACGATCCGGAGAGAGTGGCAGAATATAGAAGTTATGAACTATTCTCGTTTGGATATTTCCAAAAATGAAATAAATGTCGGTTCCTCATATCCTGTTACTGTTGAGTTGTTTACCGGAGAAATTGATCCTTCCGAAATAGGATTTGAGCTTATTGTTGCACAGGAGTCGGCGCGCGGCGGTATGACTATTGCAGGGAAATACGACTTCAGGTTGGTGTCATACTTCGACAAAAGGGCTACCTACAGATGTGAGATTAAGCCCGAAATAGCCGGAGTATTTGATATAGCCGGAAGAATTTATCCTAAAAACCCTAAACTTCCTCACAGGCAGGATTTCGATCTGGTAAAATGGTTGTAGCAGCTACTGGTTTTTTCGACGGAGTACATCTCGGTCACAAGGCTGTTCTCGGCAAAGTTCGGGAAGAGGCAGCCGCGCGCGGATTAAAGTCGGTCATTTTTACCTTGTGGCCACACCCAAGAACAGTCCTTCAGCAAGATGCGGCAAAATTTCGTCTGCTTAACTCAATAGAGGAGAAGAGCGAACTTATAAGAGAAGCTGGTATAGATGAAGTGCAGATACTCCATTTCGACAAAGAGTTTGCATCCCAGACCACCGAAGAGTTCTTAAAGAGATACCTTATCGATCGCTACAATGTATCGGTCCTTATATTGGGTTATGACCACCGTCTTGGAAAAGATCAGGGTCAAACTCAGGAGGAGATTGTTGCAATAGCTAACTCTCTGGGAATAGAAACAATTCTGGTCGGCCGTTTCGAGACAGGTGAAACTACGGTTAGCTCTACGAAAATAAGAGAGGCATTGATTGCCGGTGATGTGGAGCGAGCTGCCAAAATGCTGGGATACCGATACAAACTGGAGGGTGCTGTTGTAGAGGGGAAGAGACTAGGGAGAAAGCTCGGATTCCCTACTGCCAATATGCAGCTTTATGAGCCGCTCAAAGTTTTACCGGCCGACGGAGTCTACCTTGTAAAGGCAACATGTATGGATATATCATACAAGGGAATTACCAATATCGGTACCAGGCCGACTATTGCCGACGGAAAGGAGCGAACAATTGAAACCTATATTATGGATTTTGAAGATGATATTTACGGATTGAGTCTCAAAATCGAATTTGTAAAGAAGCTTCGCGACGAAGTTGCATTCTCATCTATAGATGAACTCATAGAGCAGATGCATAAAGATAAAATTGAGGCAGCGAAGAGTTCTATTTTATAAAAAATTTTTTTATCTTTGTATCAAAGGATCCCTAAGCGGGGATTCTTTTTAATTTTTAGTATATATGTCAAAAATCCATTATTTAACAGCAGAAGGTCTCGAAAAACTTAAAAACGAGTATCAGCATTTGGTTTCCATTGAGAGGCCGGCCATTTCAAAACAGATTGCCGAGGCCAGAGATAAAGGGGATCTCTCGGAGAATGCCGAATATGATGCCGCAAAAGAGGCTCAGGGGCTTTTGGAACTAAAGATATCCAAACTGGAGAATATGATTGCAAACGCAAGGATAATCGATGAATCAAAGATCGATACCGAGCATATTCAGATTCTTAACAAGGTTAAACTCAAAAATCTCAATAACGGTACAGTTGTTGAGTATACACTTGTGGGCGAAACCGAAGCGAATCTGCGCGAAGGGAAACTTGCTGCAGCAACACCTATCGGGAAGGCTCTGATCGGAAAGAAGAAGGGAGCTGTGGTAGATGTCAGCGTCCCATCCGGAATTATTAAGTTCGAGATACTGGAAATTTCAAAATAGAGATAAAATGGCAACAATTTTTTCAAGGATCGTAAACGGGGAAATTCCTTCATACAAAGTTGCCGAAAGCGACAAATACTACGCATTCCTTGATATCAGCCCTCTCGCTGCAGGGCATACCCTTGTTGTGCCAAAGAGTGAGACAGATTATATCTTTGACCTGAACGATGAGGATTATCAAGGTCTCTTTCTTTTTGCAAAATCTGTAGCTGTAGCTATAAGGGAGGCGATCCCTTGTCTGAGGGTAGGAGTGGCAGTCATCGGCCTTGAGGTTCCGCATGCACATATACATCTGGTACCCCTTAACAGCGAAAATGATATCAACTTTCGGAACGAAAAGCTGAAACTCTCTCCGGAGGAGATGAGTTCCATAGCTGCATCAATTGCTTCAAAATTCAACCAGAAATAGAAAATGAGAAAACTTCTTTATCTTTTGCCGGCAGTACTAATTACGTTTGCCTGCACCAATTCGAAAATAGTCAGGATAGACGCAAAGGTTGAGATGCTGCCCAACAAGCCTATCGTTCTTAAAGTTTTGGATATTGACCAGCAACGTACGGTAGATACAATCAAAACCGACGAGGATGGAGTATTTCGCTATAAGATAAAAAAAGCCGGAGCATCTCCCGAATTTTACTACTTCTATTATAATGAGAATAAAATAGCCTCTCTTATTGTTAAAGGAGGAGACAGAGTTCACCTCATTACAGACTCTCTTGGAAATTTTCCTCGATATGAGGGTTCAAAGGAGACAATTCTGCTTGACTCACTTGAAAAAGAGCTCCAGCAAAATCTCTTCAAATTTGCATCTTTGTCGGAGATATACGAAAAATCAAAGGTTTCCGGTAATACAGCCCTTGCAGACTCACTAAATCTCGTATTGGGAAATATGTATGTTAAACAGAAACAGGCCGCTATAAAGCACATCTTCAGGCATCCGTACTCATTTACAAACCTTGTTCTGCTTTACCAGTCGTTCCCCGGAGATCTGCAGCTATTTGCAGATGTTAAGGATGCCCTTATATTTCAAAGGGTTCACGACTCACTTAAAACACTCTATCCCGAATCGAGATATCTTCCTATCATAGAGAAGGAGAGCACCTCAAGAATGAATATCGATGCACTCTCTGTAAAATTGGGAACAACTACAGTAACAAACCTGCCTGAGATCAAACTGCCCGATATGAATGCAAAAGTTAGAACTCTAAGTTCTTTAGAGGGCAAAGTGGTTGTACTTATGTTCTGGTCTATAACAAGTGCCGAACAGAAGATGTACAATCAGGAGCTGATAGAGATATACAATAAATATCACGATAAAGGATTTGAGATATTTCAGGTTTCGGCAGATGCGGACAAGACCGCCTGGGGTACAACTGTTATGGAGCAGAAGCTTCCTTGGATAAGCGTGCACGACAGAGATGGGGTTGCGTCAGCCGCTTTGAGGAACTACAACATATCGCAATTTCCGACAATATTTATTATAAACAGAGAGGGAGAGATTGTCGCTAAAAATATCTTCAATCTTGAAACACTCGATTCAAAGATCGCATCTCTGATCAAATAGATTTGAAATATATCAGTTACAAAAAAAGAGGCTTCAAAAGAGCCTCTTTTTTGCTGTTCCGGCAATAAAATCCTTAAGATAGAGCGGTTCAAAATAGGCAGTATCTGCAAACTCTCCTGACCTGAAGGCATTAAGAGCAGGGGTAAGCATACCCGATGCAATTGACTCTACTCTTGCAAATCTTGCGTTGGGGTGAGATATAATTTCAGAAAGCTTTGCCGCACCGTTTCCTGCAAAAAGAATAACGCCACTATCCAGAGCTTCGGAAAAACTATCTTTAGTTACAACAACTGCCTCAATTGGAGATAATATCTCTCCCTGAGCAGAGAATATTCCCAGATATACCTCATCTCTTCTGGCGTCCAGTACTGAATATATAGCCGTGCACCCCTCAGGTGTGAGATTTCTCTCAATAGCAAGCCTTGCAATGAGTAATGGAGAGCTAACAGCTATAAGAGGTCTATCTGCTCCAAAACATAACCCCTTTGCAACACTTACTCCAACCCTCAGGCCTGTATATGAGCCGGGACCCTCGCAAACCACAAAAGCATCGCAATCTGTTGCAACAAATCCGTTATTATTCAATATATCAAAAACAAGAGGGCCGATGACCCTTGAGTGGGCCCTCGGCTCTTCTATTATAACCTCGTCGATTAACTCATTGCCCTTTGACAGAGCAACAGAACAGAGCTCACTGCCTGTATCGATCATTAAAAGTAGAGGAGAGTCAACCATTATTTTTTAACAGCTTCCCCCTTTTTAGCAACCGTTTTTGCATCTTTAGCGCCACCTTTGTTGCCCGATGAAACCTTTGTTCCACTCTTCAGGGTCTTGCTGATTGCCGAATATGGTCCGGTAACAACCTCTTCTCCCTCGTTAAGACCTTGAGAAACCTCAATATAGTTAAGATCCTGAATTCCGGTCTTAATAACTCTAACCTCAACAGTATCACCCTTAACAACAAAGATCTGTTCAACAACCTCAGAGAGAGATTTTTTTGAAGTATCTTTTTGTAAATCACTGCGAGTAGTAATTGCTTGAAGCGGTACTGCTATTGCACCGAACTTCTTGTCTGTCTGAATAGATACAGAAGCAGACATGCCGGGACGGAACAGAGTGCTGATCTCCTTCTCTCCTCCCTCTCCTGGCAGAATTAGTACCTTTACTTCGAAATTTGTAACCTGATCGGCACCGGCAGATAGATTTTTGGCAGAGTTAGCTATCTGAGTAACCACACCCTTGAATTTCCTTCCGGGATATGCATCAACCTCAATTGATGCTGTATCGTTCTGATTGAGCCTTACAATATCATTTTCATTAACATCAACCAAAACCTCCATTTCATTAAGATTTGCAACACGGAACATCTCGGTACCTGCCATCTGACTTGTTCCTACAACTCGCTCTCCCTTTTCGACACTGAGTTTGGAAATAATTCCATCCATAGGGGAGTAAATTGTAGTCTTTATAAGGTTCTCATTAGCCTCTTTAAGAGCAGCACTTGCACTTTTGATGTTGAATTCAGCTGCTTTAAGCTGACTTTGAGCTACTTCATACTGAGATAGTGAGGTCTCATACTCTGATGCAGATATAGCTTTTTGCTCATATAACAATTTATTCCTTTTATAGCTTTGCTCAATCTGTTTTAATTGAGCCTGTTGCTGTGTGTACTGAGCTTTAATGGCATTAAGAGAGGCTTCTGCTTTATCCCGCATAGAGATATAGACATCCTGTTTGATTTTTATGACAAGATCGCCTTTTTTTACAAAATCTCCCTCCTTAAAATTGAGTTCAACTATCTCTCCTGATACATCGGGGCTGATCTTGACCTCAACAACCGGTTGAATCTTTCCGTTGGCAGGAATTACCTCCTCTATATCGTGTTTGGTTACCTTTTCGGTAGTTACTGTAGTCGCACGATTACTTTTGCTTTTGCCCGCAATAACCAGAATAACAATAATTGCAACAGCTGCAATTATTACCCATTTAAGATTAAATTTAAATTTCATTGATATCTCTTTGCTTTATAATACAATTTCGATCCCTTTATAAAAATCGAGTACTTTCAACTGGAAGACAAATTGGTACTTTGCTTGTAAATACTCCGATTTTGCTTTGAGCAGATTTGTGCTCGATACGGTATAGTCTGTAGCATTCAGGGCTCCTATGTTAAACTTCTCCTTAACATAGCGGAATGACTCCTCCATAGATTTAACATTCTGTTCCGATGCCAATAATTTTTCGAAATAGGAGAGAGCGTCGTTGTTAGCCTGTTCAACCTCCTTATAAATCTGTTGTTGCCAGTCGATAACATTCAGAGAGGCACTCCTGAGTGCCAGTCTGCTGTTTTTTACCGATGTCTTTGCATTCAGAGCATTGAAGATGGGGATACTAAGACTAAAACCTAAAGAGGGGTTTCGATTATCTTTAATCTGATTGAAGAAGCTTTCGCTTCTGGAATCGGCGAAATAGGAACCATAAGAGGCAGACATCCTGACAGAAGGCATCATTTGAGCTTTTGCAATCTTAAGCTGAAGAGCGTAATTCTCTTCGGCAATCTTGGCGCTCTTGATTTGAGGGAGATTCAAAGATCTGTTATACAAATCATTAACATTTTCTCCCATAAATGACTTAATTTTACCCTCAATATCGGGAGTTGCTATTTCGAATACCTCATTTTCGGGGAGTGTGAGCAGTTGCCTTAATGTAAGAAGATTGGTTTTTAACTGCGATTGGGCATCTACTACCTGAACTCTTCCCGAAGCAAGCTGTGCTTCCATCTCCAACTGCGAGCCCATAGCCATATTGCCGGCGGACACAAGCTTTCTTGTTCTCTCTACCTGCTCAAATATTGACTTGTAGTTCTCTTCGGAGACCCTGAGGATCTCTTTGGACAGTAAAATTTGGAGATATGCTTTAGATATCTGTAGGGATATATTGTTTTTAATCTTTTCTGCATCCAATTCGGAGATCTCATAAAGCAGTTTTTTTGAGGCTACATTATTCTGCTTGGCGAACCCATTAAAAAGTGTGAGTGATGCGCTGAGCGATACACTTGTTGATTGACTGAGCTGGTTCCGGATAATCTGCAGATCGTTCATATTAACCGACCGGCCCCAGTTCATACTATGACTTACCGAACTGTTTACGGTAGGGAGAAACTCCATTTTAGCTTCAAGAACATTGTTCTTGTTCTGTTCCGATGCTATCTCCTGTTGTTTAAGCTGAATGTTGTTTTCCCATGCATACCTTATGCACTCCTGCAATGTCCAGCTCTTTTGCCCGGCAGCTGCGAGGGGCAAAAACATCGCAAAAAATAGAGGGAGTCTGTATAAACTTTTCATACAAGACAAAGTTATATAAAATTATTCATACACACCCCCAATTTTGAAATCTAAACCGCTATTTATAAATGATCATGGTCTCTTTTTGCAGTTCGTAGATGTAGTTGCTGTATGCAAGGAATCCTTTCCATAACTTTTTGGCCAGATATCCGACACCCATGCCTATATATTCCGCAAGTTTGGTGTCATATCCGGAAGCGCCTCCCCTGATGGAGATAATCTCCGCTTCGCAAGCCGGAATAAGCAAATAGTTATCAATGTTTTTCATAGTAAATCCTCCCTTTTTAAGCGGCTTCCCACCCCTTTACGAACCCATCTTTAAAGGATGGCCAGTACTTTTCAGCCTGCTCTGCATAGAAGAATAACTTGCCGATATATTCGGCGATTTTCGAAAGGCTAATGCCTCCAGAAAGAGTTGTCTCATAATCATTTAGACTCTCCAGCCCAAATTCTTTCTCCGCTAATTCTTTCATAATTATAAGATTTATAAAATTTAACTGCATAAGGCGTGCAGATTTCGCCCGGAGTATGCGCACTCTCCGTAATTAACCGGTTATCTCAATTTTTATCCGATAGTTGCATACACAACTGCTCGGAAAAATGTTAATTATTTGTAACAGACAGATTGGTGACAGCATCGGCAAGTAACATATCCCTTTTGTCGTGTGAGATAATTATAATAGTCACACCCTTTTTTTTGAGAGAGAGAATAAGATTGCCGATTATCTCCTCGCTCTCAGTATCAAGCGAAGAAGTTGCTTCATCAAGTATCAATATTGCAGGCCTTCTGTAAATTGCGCGTGCTATGGCAACTCTCTGCTGCTCACCTCTCGACAATACCGACGAGTGCTGGGAGAGGAGCGTACTTAACCCCCCCGGCATCTTCCTTAGCATTAGCTCGAACCTAAGGAGCTTCATTATCTCTTCCAATCGTGTAAAATCGATCTCCCCACCCCCCGGAACAATAATTTCGAGAAGGGTATCCGAAAGAATCTCAAGTCTTTGAGGAACGATTCCCACAAAGGCTCTCCATTTTTCGATGGTAATATCATCTATTGAGGTGTTATCCAGGCAGATGGATCCTGATGCCGGCCGATAGAGTCTGCATAGCAGCGAGGCAATTGTGCTCTTTCCCGAACCGTTTTCACCCACTATCAGATGAACCGACCCCCGCTCTATTTTTGCCGATAATCCGTTTATTATGGGAGCTCTTCCGGGATAGGCAAATGAGATCCGGTCAATAACAATCTGCCTGAAATCATTCCTGGGAATCATAGAATTAGAGTCTTTATTATCTATGCTATTGTAATCTCTTTCGGGCTCAATACCCTCAATCTCCAAAATTCTTGATGCTGCAATCAACCCCTCCCGAATATCTCTGCCCGCATTACAAACCTGTGCCAACGGAGCAGAAAAGAGCGTAAGAAGGGTGAAAAAGGCGAGCAGGTCGCCGGTTGTTATTCCACCTTCAATTACAAGCAGCGATCCCGAAAAAAGGATTGACATAGTCAGAAGACGGCCGATAAGATCGGTAACAGAGCTGCCGGTTAGAAAACCCCTACTGCCCTTGGCAATAGCTTCGTTCAATCTGCTCATGACCAGCTCTCCCCGTTTTGAGTAGAACTCTTCCAACCCGAAATATTTAATGCTCTTTTGTACCCTTATCGTATCGTTAAGAAAACTCTCACATGCTGCACTCTCTTCGCAAATATCCCTTAAATACCTTCTGTTTATTTTGTCGAACAGCAGATACGAACCGACAAATAGCGGAATACTAAGGCAGGCCGCAGCTGCCAGTGCCGGTTGAAGAAAAAACATTACCACAAGAGAGACGGCAAAGCTCATAAAGGCAATAGCGATTGAAACCGGAAGCTCTGTAATTAATGCTCTTATTTTGTATGAATCGGATATTCTGGATGTTATATCTCCGGTCTTTCTAAGATCGAAAAAACTCTGAGGCAGATAGAGCAGATGTTTTATAAAGGTTGTGGATATTCGAAGATCGTGACGAAGTCCTGTTGAGAGAAGAATTCTACCCTTGGCGATATTCATCAGAAATGACAGGATAGTGATAAAAGCGACACTTATGGCCAGTCCTCCCAGAACCCTCAGGTTCCCCGATGGAATTACACTATCGGTCAATATTTTTATAATTAATGATGTAGCCAGTGCTGCAATAGTGAAACAGAGCGAGATAAGTATAATTGAAAAGAGAGAGAGTCGCTCCAGCTTTACCAGATCCATAAGAGCTTTAAATAGCGATACCCTCCTGTCGCCGGGGCGGAAAAGATTGCCTCTCCTTATAAGTACAAGATAGCCGCTCCATATTTTAAACAGCTCCTCCTTTTTAATAAGATGAATCTCTCCATCTTCTGGATCCATCAACCGAAAGCGGCGGCCGCGGAGGCCGTAGCTAACCGCAAAGTGCAGCCTGCCGTTACTCTTTCGCAAATGGAGAATAGCCGGAATATCAATTTTCTCCAGAGATTCGGGACTCCCCCTGAACCCGCCCGCTTCGAATCCGAAGGCCTCCGCGGCCGCGACCAGACCAGCAATTGTAGTCCCCTCCCATGATGTAGAACTCTTTTGACGAATCTCCTCAAGGGAGAGCCTTAATCCATACCAGGCTGCAACCGATGCAAAAGAGGCTGCTCCGCAGTCGTGGTCATAATGTTGCCTTACCTTTACTCCTCGTTTCATCTCCAAACCCTATTTAAACTATTATTACCACAATTGCGGAGCAGTCCGTACATTTTACTTAAAAGAAGGGAGAGCATCTTCCCCACAAAATCTCCTGCTCCCAAAGATTTATTCCAACACAACAGCTCTCCCTTGCGATACAAAGGTAGGCAGAGCTATAACCGACTGGCAACCAAACGGTAAAAAACGTTATAAATTGAAAGGAGAGGCAATAATTTCCCTTTTCAGAACTATAAACTCTTTATATAAGGAAAGAGTGCCGGGGCGATACGAGAGATGAAGCTGTAAACCTCAGAATCAGCAAATTTCTCTTTTGGTAAAAAATGCCAGAGAGAATCCAGTTCATTCAATAAATATATGAGAATACTTAAAATAAATGCTGTTTTTAAAATTGCAAAAATGATCCCCAGAAGCTTATTTAACCACCCCATCATAGATATTTTTACAATCCCTTCGGCAGCCTTGCCGATAAGATTTACCGATATGAGAATCAGTATGAATACAAGAATGAATGCAATCACATTCAGAACCTGCTTATCTGCCTCAATATAGGGAGCAATTTTATCTGCCGCAAACCCGGAAAAGTACCAGGCACCCCACACTCCCAGGAAGAGAGCTGCGATTCCGGCAACCTGTCTTACAAGGCCTTTGTTAAATCCGGTCCATATAGCCGGTATAAAAAGCGCCAGCAAAATTACATCTGTAACGGTTAAATGCATTCGAATGCCAAATTTTTTCAAAAGTAGTGAATTATCGTATCTTTGCAAATTCCAAATTATAAGTATATGAAGTTTACCGAGTATAAAAATCTGGATCTTACTGCCATAAATAGAACCATTCTGGAGAAGTGGCAAAAAGAGCACTGTTTCGAAAAGACTCTTAAGAAGAGAGAGGGAGCACCAAAATTTATTTTCTTCGAAGGGCCCCCTTCGGCAAATGGAATGCCTGGTATTCACCACGTTATGGCTCGTTCAATTAAGGACGTTTTTTGCAGATACAAGACTCAGAAGGGTTTTTTGGTAGAACGTAAAGCCGGATGGGATACTCACGGTCTCCCTGTTGAGCTTGGAGTGGAGAAGATGCTGGGGATTACCAAGGAGGATATAGGTAAAAGCATATCGGTTGAGGAGTATAACGCAGCCTGCCGTAAGGAGGTTATGAAATATACCAAGGAGTGGGAGACTCTTACCGAGGAGATGGGCTACTGGGTAGATATGAAAAACCCATACATCACATACGACAATCGATATATAGAGACACTCTGGTATCTTTTAAGCAAGATTTACGACAAGGGTCTACTTTATAAAGGATATTCAATACAGCCATACTCACCGGCTGCAGGTACTGGGTTGAGCACACACGAGCTTAATCAGCCCGGATGCTACCGCGATGTAAAGGATACGACCTGCACCGTGCAATTCAAAGTGATTAGAGATGAAAAGTCGGAACCATATTTCGAAGATTTCTCTTCTCAAAACAGTGAGGGTGCAGATTCTGAACAGCTATATATTCTCGCATGGACCACAACGCCTTGGACACTTCCTTCAAATACAGCTCTTTGCGTGGGTCCAAACATAAAATATGTAAAGGTTAAATCCTTCAATCCATATACAGGATCACCTGCATCTTACATCCTTGCGGAGGATCTGCTCAGCGCCCATTTCAATCCGAAAGCGGCAGAGATTCCAATGGAGGAGTACAAGCCCGGAGATAAACTAATACCTTATACTGTTGTAAAAGAGGGAATATCGGGAGAGAAGCTCTCCGGAATCAGATACGAGCAGCTTATCCCTTGGATAAAACCCGAAAGCAATACACTGAGAGTTATTACCGGAGATTTTGTAACTACCTCCGATGGTACAGGAGTTGTACACATTGCCCCGACATTCGGAGCCGATGACGATAGGGTGGCAAAACAGAACAATATTGCTCCTCTTTTGGTTAAGGATGCCGACGGAGCAATGCAGGCACTGGTAGATCGCACCGGTAAAATGTACAGAATCGAGGATCTTGATGGCTCATTTGTGGCCAACCGTGTCAATATTGAGTCTTACAGGGATTTTTCGGGCAGATATGTAAAGAATGCCTACGACACTTCAATTACCGACGAAAATCAACCTACCATAGATGTTGATATTGCAGTAATGCTTAAGCAGCAGGGTCTTGCATTTAAGATAGAGAAGCATACACACTCATATCCGCACTGCTGGAGAACCGATAAGCCGGTACTCTACTATCCGCTCGATTCTTGGTTTATAAAAACCACTGCGGTTCAGGATAAGATGATTGAACTCAACAAAACAATTGATTGGAAACCGGAATCTACAGGATCGGGCCGTTTCGGAAAGTGGCTGGAGAATCTGCAGGACTGGAATCTATCAAGGAGTCGTTACTGGGGGACACCGCTTCCTGTTTGGAGAGCAGATGGGGGAGAGGAGATCTGCATAGGGAGTGCCGAGCAGTTGTTTAACGAAATTGAGAAATCGGTAAAGGCGGGCTTTATGAAGAGTAACCCTTACCGCGATGCAGGATTTGTACCGGGCGATTATTCTGCCGAAAACTATGAAAAGATAGATCTGCACAGACCGTATGTGGATAATATTATCCTTGTATCCCCTTCGGGCAAACCTATGAAACGAGAGAGTGATCTGATAGATGTATGGTTTGATTCAGGAGCAATGCCGTTTGCTCAGGAGGGTCTTGAGAAGCTTGGTAAAGAGGAGTTTGGCCAAACAGCTGACTTTATTGCAGAGGGCGTTGACCAGACAAGAGGATGGTTCTTTACTCTTCATGCCATATCTACAATGATAAATGAGAGAGTCTCTTTCCGAACAGTCCTTTCAAACGGTCTGGTACTCGATAAGGATGGAAATAAGATGAGCAAAAGGCTCGGCAATGCAGTAGATCCATTCTCCACACTCGATCAGTACGGGGCAGATGCGTTGCGCTGGTATATGCTTACCAATGCTCAGCCTTGGGACAATCTAAAATTTGATATAACAGGGGTGGACGAAGTGCGTCGTAAGTTCTTCGGAACTCTTTACAATACATACTCATTCTTTGCCCTATATGCAAATATCGACAAGTTCGATAACAGGTCACCTCAGGTTCCTGTTGAGAAGAGACCGGAGATTGACCGCTGGATAATCTCGCTTCTAAACAGCCTGATTGAGGAGGTTGACAACGATTACGCCAATTTCGACGTAACATCTGCAGGACGGAAGATTCAGGAGTTTGTCGGAGATAATCTCAGTAACTGGTATGTGAGACTTAACCGTAAAAGGTTCTGGGGCGGCGAGCCGGACGATGACAAGCTGGCTGCTTATCAGACCCTGTACACATGTCTTGAAACTGTAGCCATACTCGCCGCCCCAATAGCACCATTCTTTATGGAGAGGCTCTTCCTCGACCTTAATGAGGTGTCGGGTTGTCACTCCGAAAGTTCGGTTCACGAGGTACTTATTCCTGAGCCACAGAGAGAGTATATCGACAAAGAGCTCGAAGAGAGAATGGCGATTGCACAGCGTGCATCATCTATGATCCTGGCGCTCAGGCGTAAGGTGAACATCAAGGTGCGTCAACCGCTGGCTAAAATTCTTGTACCTATTCTGGATGAATCGTTAAAGGATAAGATTGAGGCTGTTAAGAATTTGATTCTAAGCGAAGTAAATGTTAAAGAGATTGAATATATTCTCGATACAAGGGGACTTATAACCAAAAAGATAAAACCCAATTTCAAAACTCTCGGTAAGCGTTACGGAAAGATGATGAAGGAGATCTCCGATGCATTTGCATCTTTTGACCAGGAGCAAATCTATACCATAGAGGAGAGTGAGAAATATACATTGACACTTGCCTCAGGAGTGGCTGAGATAACCCCGGAGGATTACGAGATTTCGTCGGAAGATATGCCGGGATGGCAAGTTGCGGTTGATGGCAAACTCACTATAGCTCTGGATATTACTGTAAACGAAGAGTTAAAACGTGAGGGTGTGGCAAGAGAGTTGGTAAATCGTATACAGAATCTGAGAAAAGATTGTAAATTTGAGGTAACCGACAAGATTAAAGTTGCAGTTGAGGATAGAGCGGAAATTGCCGATTCTCTCTCTCAGTTTGCATCTTACATCTGCGCTCAGACTCTATCTACTGAGATTTTGACATTCAGTCAGCTCGAAGGTTCTATTGCTCCGGAAAAGGTTTCGGAAATAGAGTGGGACGATGATATGCTCAAAATCTGTATTGAAAAGGTGTAATACCGGCCGGCAATGATTAATATTAAGCCGGTCAATGCGCCGGCTTTTTTTGTGAGCAGATGGTTGGTGCGGTATGGATGAAATTTAAAATATGAACGGGACCTTAATCGTATGAAATTCCGGCGGGATATTACGAATTGAGAATTTTATAAGATAGATTATAAAAATTTTACAAGATAAATTACGTGTATGAATAAGAATATAGTTGAGTCCGGAGAAGATAAAAGCCTGGATACCCAAATGATGATGAGGACGCTGGAGCTTGCAGGTAAAAATGCCTCGAGCAGTTACGGCGGCGGCCCGTTTGGTGCGGTAGTTGTTAAGGATGGTAAGGTCATAAGCGAGTGTGGCAATGCTGTAACTGTGAACAACGACCCCACCGCACATGCCGAAGTCAACGCAATCCGTGAGGCATGCAAAAAACTTGGAACATTCGACCTTAAAGGGGCAATACTATACACAAGCTGCGAACCATGTCCCATGTGCCTGGCCGCCGCTTACTGGGCCCGTGTAAGCAGAATCTGTTTTGCAGCCGACAGACACGACGCTGCCGATGCCGGATTCAGCGATGCTTTTATATATGACGAAATAAATCTGCCGGTAGATAAAAGAAGTATTCCAACAGAGCAGATTAAGTTGAAGGAGAGCAATATGCCCTTCGATACCTGGAAAGAGAACGATAAAAAAACATTGTACTAATAATTTTATTATTTTTACATTTTATATAACATTAGTTTAACAACGATCTAAAAATTGCGAGTTATGACAAAGAAAGGACCAACCGACGATATGGAGAAAGTTAGGTACAGCGACGAAGAGCTCCAAATGTTCAAAGAACTCATTTTGCAAAAACTGGAAGCCGCAAAAATAGAATATCAGCAACTGAAATCTGCCGTAACTCACAGTTCCAGCAATGATACAGAGGACACTTCACCTACATTTAAAGTACTGGAGGAGGGTGCCAGTGCTCTCTCCAAAGAGGAGGCCGGTCAGCTTGCACAAAGGCAGTACAAGTTTATCCAGTCGCTTGAAGCTGCGCTCATCAGGATAGAGAACAAATCTTACGGGATCTGCCGTGAGACCGGAAAACTTATACCAAAGGAGAGACTTCTTCTGGTTCCGCATGCTACCCTTTCGGTAGAGGCAAAGAACAAAAGAGATTAAATCGACTCAACTCAATTAAACTCAACAGAGAAGATTATGCACCTATCAAAGGGCAAAAAAATTGCACTGCTTATTACAGCTCTTCTGATCGTAGATCAAATAATCAAGATCATCATTAAAACCAATATGGCCCTCGGCGAGAGTATCTCCGTCGCGGGCGATTGGTTTCAGATATACTTCATTGAAAACAACGGAATGGCATTCGGGATGCAGTTCGGCGGATGGATGGGAAAACTAGTTCTTAGCTCACTACGCCTCGTTCTGATTGGTTTCATAATTTACTACTTGTGGAAACTACTTCGCAAGAACGCTCCAAACGGAGTACTGATAGGCATCTCGCTGGTTTTGGTTGGTGCTATCGGGAACATAATCGACAGTGTTTTTTACGGAGTAATTTTCAGTGCATCAACCTTTACCGACGTTGCGCAGATATTTCCTTCCGGTGGAGGATACTCCCCCCTTTTATTCGGAAAGGTTGTAGATATGTTTTATTTTCCTCTTGTAGACACAGTAATGCCCGATTGGGTTCCAATCTGGGGAGGAGAGCGCTTCATTTTCTTTAGACCGATTTTCAACTTTGCCGACTCATGTATTACAGTCGGGGTCTTCTACCTTATCCTCTTTCAGCGCAGATACTTCAGCAAACACGCATAAATTTGTGGCACAAAAATGTTTGTGCCACAAACATTTGTGTGCCACAAAAAAAAGCCGCCCTTTTGGGGCGGCCGAAGTGTTATTTCGCGAATTGCAGATATCTGCTGTAATGTATTATTGAAGTGTTAAATCAAATACTAGTTGTAGTTAACAGTAACAGTAAGGTCAGATGTGTTAGAGTAAGTTCCTTTAGGAGCGTTAGCAGGAACAACCAGCACACCACCTAAGTTGATAACTTTAGTACCACCTGTAGCAACAGTACCGCTTCCAGAGTTAGAGTTGGTAACGTCGTTAATGATGCTGTTAACGGTAAGAGTGTTAGAACCGCTTGTAAGAGTTATTGTAGCAGGGTGGCTTATAGAGAAGCTTTGACCGGCTTCACCAGTAACAGTAAAAGATGCAGCAGCACCGGTAGAGTTGTTCATAATTCTCACGCCAGTACCAGAAGCAGAGATCACACCTGCAGGAGTAAGAGTAACACTACCACCTACAGCGTTAGAAGCAAGGGTACCGAAGCTCATGTCAGCAGTTTTGCTAATTGAGATAGGAGTTAAAAGAGTAGCAGAAGCGGTAGCAGTAGCAGTCGACTGAGCGAAAGAAGCAGTTGAGAAACCGAGAACAACAAGAGAAAGGGCGAAGATTTTAGAAATTGTTTTCATAATGAATGATTTTTTAATTTTTTAATATTTTGTTTTTATTGTTTCAATCTTATGCCCTACTAATAACACTTCTTG
>JAFIHK010000064.1 GCA_017848635.1 Bacteroidales bacterium
AAAACATCTGAGCCTCTTCGTTAGCTCTCCTTTCTGCTCCTCCCAGTACCGACTACCCCTGCGAAGTGCTATCGAGAATTTTTGACCTCCTGTCCGTTGTGTCGGGCATTTCGGCCAGCAGCCCGTTGTTCACAAGTCTCTTGATTATATCCATTCCAGTAGTGTAGTCGGTGAGGTGGGCATTAATAAGATCGGTCTTTTTTACCCGTCCGCCGCTGGCGATACTGTTGATAAAGAGGTACTCTATCCGGCTATTAATGGGTAACTCCTCCAGGAATTTTTTGAGATAATAGTCGTGCAGTCGCGCTATTCTTGTGATATATTCAAGAAATTTCATCGGCTCCTGCAGATTTTGCGTGATTTTAATCCTCTCTTTCAACTGGAGTTTGTCCTCCCGACCAACATCCATCAGGTTAAGCACGGAGCCCCCGGTTATACCCGGGCTCTCGTTGATGTTTGATGGAAGCCAAACTGAGAAGTGCGAGAGCACCTGTTTGCCGGTTTCATCCTCGTACGTTTCCCAGAGTTCTATTAATCTTCTAATCGATTGATATCTGCCCATTTTTTTATTTGATATATGTTTCTTAACTTTGCATCGAATCCGATACAAATATAAATCGAAAACGTTTTATCTCTGTATCGGGTTCTCTTTTTTATCAACTGCAAAAATAAATTGAATATGAGTCATAATATGAAAAATAGTACGATAACTTTAACAAAAATCGATTATGAGAGGCTGTCGCAGCTTCTTCAATCTCTCAGGGGCGACAAGAGTGTCGACCAGGAGTATCTGATTTTTTTGGCTAAAGAGCTTCAACGGGCCTTTATATCCGATCCCAAAAAGATAACTCCCGACTTTGTTACTATGAACTCAGTTGTGGAGGTCCTCTTTTGTGAGAGCGGCAAAAAGATGGAGCTGAGGCTGGTCTATCCCAAACAGGCCGATTTTGCGAAGGGGCTCATTTCGGTTCTCTCTCCAATGGGTTGTGCGCTGTTGGGATACAAGGCCGGTGATGAGGTGATATTCCGTGCTCCAAAGGGTGAGCAGAGGGTCTTGATTGAGAAGGTGCTGTATCAGCCGGAGGCAAACGGGGAGGATATGATCTGAGATGATAACCGATCTCTTTTCAAAGGATATTTCGGAATTGTACAGAACTCCGATTGTTCAGCAAACCTCCTTTTGGTCTATCTTAAAAAAGAGGCTTGGCGTTACTACTATTGCTGCAGATTTCAAACCTCGCAGGGATCTGTTGTGCACATCCTTAAACAGGGCCGATGGGAGTGATAATGATTTGCTAATAATGGTGCGACCTGCCGGCTCTCTCGGTTCGATTGCTTATGTTCCTTATGGCCCTGAATTTGAGCCTAATCCTGAATATCACGGGGCATTCCTTGAAGAGCTTGCAGAGTCTTTGAGGTCGCTTCTGCCTTCGGATTGTTTTATGATCAGATTCGATTTGTGCTGGGAGTCATACTGGGCCAAGGATGAATCTTTTTTTGACCGCAGCGGCGAGTGGATGGGGGAACCGGAGCCATTTGCACAGGAGATACGTTTTAACTCATCTACTTTAAATGGTAATTTCAGGAGGGCACTCTCTAATGTTTTGCCCTCAAATACTGTATTTATTGATCTTCTGGATGATGAGGAGTCCATTATTAACCGTATGAAGCCAAAAACCCGCTACAATATCAAACTGGCCGGCAGGAGGGGTGTTGAGGTTAGAGTTGCAGATATAGATGAGCTGGATGTCTGGTACGACCTGTACAATCAGACGGCTAAAAGAAACGGGATATTTATAAATGACGTAAGATATTTCAGAGAGTTAATGAGTGTGAACTCCTATGGTACAGGTTCGCCCGCAGTAGCTCTTCTATTGATCGCCGAAATTGACACTATCCCTCTCGCTTCGATGTTCCTGATCCTCTCTTCGGGAAGAGCATCTTATCTGTACGGTGCCTCGTCGGATATGCACAGAAATATGATGGCTCCATATGCATTGCAGTGGAGAGCTATTCAAATTGCAAAAGAGTACGGATGCTATCAGTACGATATGTTCGGAGTCTCACCTAACTCCGATGCCAGCCACCCATTGTCGGGGCTATACAGATTCAAATCGGGTTTCGGAGGCGATATATTCCACTCTCTGGGGTGCTGGGATTACCCTTTTGATAATGAAAAATACAACCTTTTCCGGACAAATGAGATGACTGTTCAGGGGTACCATTTGGCATAGAGGTAAAGATTTTAGTTATTAGAGCGGAAGTTCAAGAATTGGGTATACAGCCTCTGTGAAACCGTACTTTCTATACAACTTCTCTCCATCTTTCGATGTGTGAAGTGATATTTTACTTATTCCTCTCTCTCTTGCTCCGGCAATCAGATGCTCAAGTACAACCGACGAGATCCCTCTCCTTCTCGCCTCGGGAACGGTGTACATATTAAGGATGTCTCCCTCCAGATAGAGTGGCTTGTTGAAGTCTCCCGGAATTTTTTTTATTACCATCGCACCGAAACTTACGGGGGCCTCATCAACTGTTGCGATATAGGCAAAAAGACGCTCCTCGGATAGGGCCTCTTTAAAATATTTATTAAGAGTGAACTCCAGCTCCGAAATATATTCGCTTGGTCTCTCGCCTTGCATCTCAGTGAGATATGCAATTCTGTAATGTGTTAAAATTGAGACTTCCGAAGGACCGACCTCCCTGATTTTAATATCTGCCCGATCTGTTTTCATAATGTACTTTTTTAAGGAACCGCTAAATTAATAATAAAAAAGCATCTCCATTTCTCGGGATTTTATGTTATTTTTGGAAATGGTAACCGGAGGAGGATATAAAATGAAGAAAAAGCAGATAGTTGTCGGTCTTTTTCCGTTCGATGCGATAGGCAACAAATATATTGACCTTATCAAAAGTTCCTTCCTGATGCTGAATGTAAAAGTGGTGCCCTATACAAGGTCGGGCAGATACGATTACATCTTATTCAACTGGTATGAGGTTGCAGACTGGAAGCTCTCTTTCAAACGATTATTGAGTTTACTGATGTTTACTCTAAGGGGTACTAAAATTGTGTGGACTCTTCACAACAGAGAGCCTCACGATGAAAAGCACTACTACTCCTCTCTAATGTTGATGAAGGCATTGATGGTTTTGTCTCACAGGATTGTGATTCATTCTATTGAGACTCTTAACCACATTGAATACAGTTTTATTAAAAGGAAAACTATCTATGTTCCTCATCCTAACTATATTGGGGAGTATGGGGAGATTGTCGAGGTGAGCTCTCTCAATAACAGAGTCCTGAAGATGTTATTCCTTGGTCAGGTGAGAAAATATAAAGGGGTTGATCTGCTTGTAGATATTGTCAGGGAGCTCAACACCGATGCTGTTAACCTTAAGATATGCGGGATGGCGCCTGCAGATTACGGACAATATATTAAGAGATCTGCCGGGGATTGTCCCAATATTGAGATTGATTTAAAATTTGTTGAAGATGAGGAGATTGCTGCTTTAATTGCCTCGCATCATATTCTGGTTTTTCCATATGATCTTAAGAGCAGCCTCAACTCCGGGTCGGTAATTCTCTCTTTCTCATACGGGAGAACTGTCCTGAGTTCGATGAATGGTACGCTTGCAGGGTTCAGCGATAAATCGATGTTTTTCTCATACAGTTACTCCGATTATAATGAGCATAGAGAGAGACTTAAGGAGATGATAATCTCCATAATAAACAGCTACTCGGGAAGGTTTGACGAACTTCTCGATCTGGGGGCCAGATGCCGCGAGGCAGTATATAAAGAGAACAGCATTGAAAATTGTGCAAAATCGCTAAACAATATATTTAAATGATTAATAAAGCCTATGCAAATTCAAATTGAACTTATCCTTCTTGTCCTTTCCCCTCTTTTTCTATTTAGTATGCTTGCCGGTTAGGCCAGCTCAAAGTTCGCTGTACCTGCTCACCTCCTGTTTCTGGCAGTTGGAATGCTTAGTGGAACGGACGGTTTAGGAATTGAATTTGATAACCTTTACATTGCCCAATCTATAGGGACGATTGCTCTTTGTATTATTCTCTTTTCCGGTGGTCTCGATACCAAAATATCGGAAATTAAGCCTGTAATGGCCAGAGGATTAATGCTCTCTACATTCGGGGTATTTCTAACAGCATTTATTGCCGGGGTACTTATATGGATGGTAGCTGCGGTGTTCACTCCTTCGGCGGGAATCGGACTGCTGACAGCACTTTTACTTGCCTCTACAATGTCTTCAACCGACTCAGCATCGGTATTTTCAATTTTGCGTTCAAAAGGGTTGAACCTCAAAAACAATCTGCGCCCGATGCTTGAGCTTGAGAGCGGTAGTAATGACCCGGTCGCATACATTCTGGTTATCACTTTCATAGAAATTTTAAAAATGGATTCCAATCCCGACTACTTCATTATCGGGAGCAAGCTTTTGCTTCAACTTGGGATCGGAGGCCTGTTCGGATACCTGCTCGGAAAACTTGCGGTTATGCTCATTAACAGGCTCCATATCGACAATGACTCTCTATATCCTATTCTGGTCTTTACCTTCTGTATGTTTATCTTCTCGGTAACTTACTTTGCAGGTGGAAACAGCTATCTGGCAGTATACATAAGCGGAATTGTAATAGGGAATTCGAAATTTGTCCATAAACGGTCGGCGATCAACTTTTTTGACGGACTTGCCTCGCTGTTTCAATTGATTATGTTCTTAACTCTTGGGTTGCTTGTCAATCCCAGAGAGTTACTCCCTGTTATAATTCCGGGGCTGATAATCAGCATCCTTATGATATTTATTGCCAGGCCGTTAAGTGT
>JAFIHK010000065.1 GCA_017848635.1 Bacteroidales bacterium
CAAATATATAAAATCTATTTGACTTTCGTGTAAATTAATGCTCAAAATCCTCAACTGGTCTATGTTTCAGACAATACGAGCGGTGAATTTAATCTGGTGACGTTTTTTTCAATATATTTGCAAAAACTAATACCTGATTATGAAAAATTTTCTTAAAATTATTGCCGGGTCATTTATTGGATCGATTCTGGCTCTAATATTGGGTACATTTATCCTTTTCGGAATAATTGGATCAATGATCTCAATGTCGGAGGTTAAACCGACAGTACCGTCATCGGTAATAGTCTCTCTTGATTTTTCAAAAGAGATAACAGAACAAAGTATTGAGAGATACGATATGTCTTTATCCGGATCATTTGAAACCGGAAAATCAAACGGGATACTGGAATATATAAGGAGTATAGAGTATGCTGCCAGCGATCCGGCCGTTAAGTTCATCTATATGAACCTCTCCAACATAAATGCCGGCACAACACATATTGAGGAGATCCGGTCGGCTCTTTTAAAGTTCAGAGAGTCGGGCAAACCAGTAATCGCTTATGCCGATGATTTTTCACAGGGAGCATATTATCTGGCCTCAGTTTCCGATAAGATATATCTGAATCCCACAGGAAGTTCCATCCTCACAGGTGTGAGTACAAGCACAATCTTCTTTAAGGATTTATTGGATAAACTTGGAGTTCAGGTCCAGCTGATAAGGCACGGTAAATTCAAAGCAGCAGCCGAACAGTTTATTAGTAACAAAATGAGCGACGAGAACCGAGAACAACTAAAAGCATATATAGATGCAGTCTGGGGAACATGGGTGGCAGATATCTCAAAGTCTCGTTCTATTCCGGTTGAAGAGATTAACAAATTTACCGATGAGATCTCTCTATATAACAGTAAAAGCGCACTTGACAACAAACTTGTAGACGGCCTCCTGTACAAAGATGAGATGATTGATACCATTGCACATCTGTTTGGTGTGGAGAAGGAGAAGGATATTAAAATGATGGACAACATCACCTATTACAAAGCTGCAAAAAAGAGTGATTTAAGAATTAAGGATAAGATTGCAGTCATTTATGCCGAGGGTGATATAATAAGTGGCAAATCCGATGACAACATAGCATCAGACAATTATGTGAAACTAATATACGATATCAGAAAGGATAGCAGTATAAAAGCTGTGGTTCTCAGGGTTAACTCACCCGGAGGATCTGCACAGAGCGCCGGAATGATCGATCGTGAATTAAGCCTGTTAAAAAAGGTGAAGCCTGTTATTGTGAGCATGGGTGACTACGCTGCATCGGGAGGATACTGGATAGCTGCAAAAGCAAATAAAATATATGTCAACAACACTACTTTGACCGGTTCGATAGGCGTATTCAGTATGGCTGTGAATTTTGAGAAATCTATGAACTCAATTCTAAAGATAAATGAAGAGAGTGTAAAAACCAACAAGCATAGCGACATGTTGTCGGGCTACCGTCCTCTGGATGAAGAGGAGATAAGTTTTATGCAAAAGTCGGTTGAAGATATATATGTCTCGTTCCTTGACCTTGTATCGCAGGGGCGTTCAATGAGTGCAGCAGAGGTAGATTCTATTGCACAAGGTAGAATTTGGTCAGGTGCAGATGCAGTTAAAATAGGCCTGGCCGATGAAGTTGGCGGAATTTCAAAAGCCATCGACGGAGCTGCCGAAATTGCAAAACTAAAAGAGTACAGAGTTGTTGAGTATCCTGTGAGAAAATCTCAGATAGATAAAATTCTTGAACAATTGACTTTGGCGAGTGTGGCAGTTAAGATGAACTACAATCCTTCGCTTCTCCTTGAGAGAGCTTACTCTTCACTTAAAGATGAACGCGGGGTTAAGTTTATGGCCAGATTGCCGTACAAGATTGAACTTAACAAATAGATATCACCAGAATCTTATTCGATTTTTCGGTAATCTTGAACCGATCATCGCTTCTAAATCCGGGCAGACAAACAATCTGCCCGTTTTTTGTTACTACAGGCATACCCTTTTTCGAAGCTAAATCAAGTTTAATGTCGGTAAAGATGTCACTTAACTTTTTAAAACCATTCATTCCCAAAGGCCTCATTTTATCGCCTGCTCTCCAGTTTCTGACAATTAACGGAAAGCTTGCGCTCTCTGCATCTGCATAAATCACTGAGTTATCATCTCTGATTGGTGAGAAGCCCTCATAACGATCAATAACTTCAATAATCAGACTCTTACCCTCTCCTAGAGCAATAGAGCCAGCATCTGTTATAACTATCTCATAATCTTTCGATTCACAAGATCCATTGCAAGAGAAAACAAAAATTTTATCCCTATCTTTAAGCAGGTAGTGACTCCTGCTGTAGAACTCTTTGCCCGACTCCGATTCAAGCGACCGAATTACATCTCTGCATTGAGAGTAATTGAATCCATACTCCTCAATAATCCTGTACAACCAGAATTCGGGATTACTCTTCCCCATAAATGCACTTAAATCAACAGACAGTATAGCACCGTTATCATTTTGGCAGCAAGCGTGTTGTTTTAAAAGATTATCCCTAATTTCATCCAGAGCAGATATTGCGGAACGAAAATTATCCATACTCTTCTCAAGCGAGTGAATAAAATTCTCATTTATCTTCGAAAACTCGGGGAAGACTCTGTTTCTTATTCTGTTCCTTGCGTAATCATCCTTTTTGTTTGTTCTGTCCTCCCTGTATTTTACGGAATTAGCAGTACAATACTCCACAATCTGGTCTCTGGTGAAAATCAGTAGTGGCCTGATTATTTTGCCATTTTTAGGTTTTATTCCGGTAATGCCATCAATTCCGGTTCCTCTGAGCAGATTGATAAAAAGGGTCTCGGCAGAGTCATTCAGATTGTGAGCTACCGAAATAAATTGAAATCCATGCTCTTTGGAGACTCTTTCAAAAAAGTTGTATCGAATCTCCCTTGCGGCCATTTGAGTGGAGAGCCCTCTCTCTTTTGCGTACATTTTTGTATCGCACCTGAGAGAGTAGAATTTCACCTCTCTCTCCTCACACCAATGCTTCACCAACATTTCGTCTCCGTCACTCTCATCGCCCCTGAGCATAAAGTTGACATGAGCAATGGCAAAATTTAATCCGGCCTCGCTGAACATAGTAGCCATACACATAGAGTCAATCCCTCCGCTGACTGCTAGGAGAAACCTCGGAGCAACGCCATCGGACACAATATTGTGACCAACAAGATGATAGATCTGCTCTTTGAATAGCTGAACCATTATTTTTTATAATTACCGAATGTATAGGAGAATCCGATACTGAGTAACTCCTTAAATTGAACTCTCGGAGCAAGTGCTCCTTTTGAATCTGCAATAAGGATATTGTGATCGTAAATTAGAGTAGTTTTTATATTGGCACTGAGAAATTTATTGATTTTAGCATCGGCCATAGCGTCCCAGTTGACCTTGATATGACTCATGTTTCCAAGGAAGTTGGAGAATAGGGTTAACGATGAGGTGAATGATACATTCTTTACAACCTGAAATTTTGCCTCATTTTTAATCTGCGCACCCAGCTCAATTTTTACCGGTTGATCTGCTTTATTACCATACTTTGTTCTAAGTGTGGATTTTTGGACAATAACAAGATTACCTGTAAGTGGCGACAAGTTGAGTGAGAATCTGGATGATGGTTTATAGTCCATACCGACACCGAGCGATAGGTATCCGGGAGCAAGAAACTGAGAGATCATTGTGGCTTTACCCGATGATGCATATGTAAAACCGGGTGAGAACTGAGATCTGAAATTTATGAAAGCCGACATAAATAGCTTGTCTACAGCCTGATAGCCGACTTTACTATCTATGATTAATTTATCGTCGTTCTTTTTATACCTGTCTCCAAATGAGTTGATAAAACCGTATGCAAGTTGAATTCTGTTCTCCCAGTACATCTTTTCAAATGTATAGTTTGCATAGAGGTTCACAGCACCACTCATAGAGACCGATGAAAATCCTCCGGCAGCCCAGTTTGTAAGGGAGACCTGAGAGAATCCGAGCTGAGTGAATGCCCCTTTTGTCCATCTCGATTTCAGATTACCCGGATTTATCACAGATTCCGGTAGTTTGACCTGAGAGGCTATCAGTACAATCATCTCATTCGAAGCAGATAGTTTGCTCAGTTTTTCCTGAGCATCTGCAAGTCCGGAGAAGAGTGAGAGGGTAATAAATAAGGCGATAACTCTATTCATAAATTAATCCTCAAGTACATCATCGGAATTGAACTTGTAACCCATCCTTTTTCCTGTCTGTAATTTAGCGCTCTCAATTTTGTCATTAATCTGCTCAACACTTGCCACCTTCACAATATCGAACGGCGGGACAAGCAGGTCAAATGAAAGAGTATATAGCATTGCCGATTCCACAATTGATACCAGCTCTTCCTTTGAGAGCTGTTTTTGACCAATCATTGATACCGATTTGTTCTCTTGTCGTTTACCCTCTACCAGGAAAAACTTATCCTTATTGACAAATATTCTGGCAACCAGGTATCCCAAATCTTCTACCCTGTTATATTTAAGCGAATCTGACAAAAAGTTATATATACTTATGATCCCGCAGTATGAGTTACTCGGATCCTGTTTTGCAAGATCAGTCTTCCAGAACGGGTGATCCCTGTCGAACTGGAATATATCGGAGTGCATACTGAAGATAAGTACATCGTCGGCAAACTTGAGCTCTGCCTCAAAGTGACCCCGGTCCCTGTACTCCAGCCTTACTCTCCGGTCATTGGCATTGTCGAGCAGATCGTTTAGATCGTTGCTCATTTCGCCGAGAATCTCCTTCAGCTGAGAGAGGACCTCTTTGGTTTGGTTAAAAACTCTAAGTTTTAAATGTGATTTTGTATTCAGGCAGTTTAATATCTCCTGCTGCCTGGACGGTAAGTCAGATGCCATGATATATCTTTTTTATTTTTAGTATGATCGTGCAAAAATTACTCTCTGAGCCGAAGGCTTTCCTGTTACCATACATTTACCCTCCTTTGGTTCAACATCGAAAGGAATGCATCTTATAGTGGCCTTTGTCTCATTCTTAATCTTCTCTTCGGTTTCCGGAGTTCCGTCCCAGTGGCAAAGGAAGAATCCTCCATCCTCAATTCTCTGTTTAAAAGTCTCATAATCATCTATTTCAAAAGTATTCTCCTCTCTGAACAGGAGAGCTTTATTGTAGATATTATCCTGAATATTGTTTAACAGTGCCTCAATCTTCTCAACTAAATTATCCTGAGAAACAACCTCTTTCGAAAGGGTGTCTCTCCTTGCGATTTCTACTGTTCCGTTTTCAAGATCCCTTGGCCCCATTGCAATTCTTACAGGTACACCCTTTAACTCCCACTCAGCAAATTTAAAGCCAGAGCGAAGATTATCCCTGTTATCAATTTTAACGGAGATACCAACCTTTTGAAGGCCGTCCCTTATTTGGCCGAACTTCTCCATAATCTTGTCATTCTCCTCATCGGTTTTAAAGATTGGAACCATAACAACCTGAATAGGTGCAAGCTTAGGTGGAAGCACAAGCCCGTTATTATCGCTGTGTGCCATAATCAGCGCACCCATTAGCCTGGTGGATACACCCCAGGATGTTGCCCACACATACTCCAGATTTCCCTCTTTTGTAGCAAACTGAACATCAAAAGCTTTTGCAAAATTCTGTCCCAAAAAGTGAGATGTACCTGCCTGCAAAGCTTTTCCATCCTGCATCATAGCCTCTATGCAGAGAGTATCTACCGCCCCTGCGAATCTCTCACTGGCCGATTTTGCACCCACAATTACCGGAATTGCAAGATACTCCTTTGCAAATTTCTCATACAATCTGACGATTTTATTTGTCTCCTCTATCGCCTCATCTTTTGTAGCGTGCGCAGTATGCCCCTCCTGCCACAAAAACTCTGCTGTTCTCAAGAAGAGTCTGGTCCTCATCTCCCAGCGGACTACGTTTGCCCATTGATTAATCAAAAGCGGAAGATCCCTGTATGATTGAATCCAGTTCTTATATGTGCTCCATATGATCGTCTCCGAAGTAGGTCGTACTATTAACTCCTCCTCCAGCTTTGCAGAAGGGTCGACCACAACACCGGTACCGTCGGGATTGGCCATCAGCCTGTGGTGAGTAACAACAGCACACTCTTTTGCAAAACCGTCTACGTGCTCTGCCTCCTTGCTAAGAAATGACTTGGGAATAAAAAGCGGGAAATATGCATTAACGTGCCCGGTCTCTTTAAACATTCTGTCAAGATTCTGTTGCATCTTTTCCCATATAGCATAACCGTATGGTTTGATTACCATACAGCCTCTTACTGCTGAATTTTCGGCCAAATCGGCCTTGACTACAAGATTATTGTACCAAACCGAATAATTCTCCTCTTTGCTTTTAACTTCCTTTGCCATCGTAGATCAAATATTGTGTAAATGGTATATTTTTTGCTGATTAAATATTTATATTTGTGAAAATATGCCACAAAAATACAAAATAATTTAAATCAGAGGAGGTGAATTATGAAAATACGGAATTTTAGTCTGTTAGCAGTGGCTGCGATACTGACTTCGTGCGGAACCTCAACCTACTACTCTTCTACCAGTTTCAACGATGCTGTTTACAGTGTTGACGAACCTGTTGTTAAACAGAATATACCCGTCAAGAAAGAGGAGTCTCAGGAGCTCACATCTCTTAAAAATAAGACAATTGTATTGGCAAAAGCCTCAAATGAGAGGTCCCGGTCGGTAAGTGGCGACACGCTCTACCTGAGTGTTACCGACACAATTTTTGCCGATGGAAGCATGAGCTTCGAGGAGCTATTAACCAAATTCGACAATCCGGTATATATTATAAACTTCGATCCTCGCTATAACTGGTATTACGACGATTTCTACATGTGGAATCCGTGGCGTTCATATTACTACGGAATGTATGGCTATTACAACACATGGAATCCTTACTGGTCGTGGTACTCTCCATATGGATTTTACAATGACTGGTACTGGTATGGCGGATATTACTCTTGGTATCCGTACCGTTGGGCTTCATATCCATGGAACTATGGATTATACTCTTGGTATTGGGGCGGATATCCTTGGTACTGGGACAGCTATCCCTATTATCCTGGCGGAGGATACACATACACAAGGGATAATATCTTTTACGGAAAACGTACCGGAAACTACTCACAGAATGTTGGCGGAACTCAACGTTCAGGTGGCTCATATGTGAGGAGAGGTGGTGAAAATTCATACATAAACCAAACAAGCGGTATGACTCCCGACAGGAGCAGGTACTCTTCAGGTTCATCGGTATACCGCAGGGAGGGAAGCAGCCAGCAGCAAGCCGGAACATACAGAAGCAACAGTGTCGGCACCAGGTCGAGAAGCTATACTCAGGGCTCTTCATCTTCTACAGGAAATGATTCATACAGAAGATCTACATATATAGGGAATTCGTCTCAATCGAGCAGTGAGAGAAACAACGGCTCAACCTACAGAAACAACTCTACACAGAGCTCGTCTCAAAGCAACTCCAGGTCATATAATACCTACTCCACCCCATCCAGGAGCGGAGGAGGGAGTTCAAGTGGCTCGTCAGGAAGCTCAAGCAGCAGTAATAGCTCAGGAGGCGGTTCGGTATATCGCAGATAAGTAATTTTACATTATGAAAAAGATACTAATTTCACTTGCGGCAGTTGTAACAGTTACAGCTCTGCAGGCGCAGACAGCATATGATGCACTGCTCTATTCAAAACAGAACTATCAAGGAACAGCCAGATCGGTTGCTATGGGTAATGCCTTTACAGCGCTTGGTGGTGATTTAGGTGCACTGGGTATAAACCCGGCAGCATCTGCACTCTATAAACACTCCGAATTGGTATTCACACCGGCTTTTAATATAATATCATCGAATACGGACTATCTTAACAAGGAGGTCAATAACTCTACAGGAAAGATTTTCGTATCCAACTTCGGAATGGTCTCTTCAATTCCTATTAAGAACAGCTACGGTAAGAGTACAAGGTTAAATTTCTCTGTGGCAGTCAACAGGGTTGCCGACTACAATAACAGGTATTCGGTATCCGGCACAACAGATTCATACAGCTGGTTATCTTCTATGGCAGGATATCTCTATAAATTGCAGGGCTCTTCAAGAATTCACGCAGCAGATATGGATATTACAAACAATTACAATCCTTTCTACGACAATCCGAGAATCCCCTGGAAATTTATACTGGCATGGAATTCAAGCCTTCTTGACACCATATCCAACGGATATGATTATGTTGCAGCTACCGAAAATATTACACCAACTTCATTTTACGTTGGAGACCTTATGTACGACTTCTACAGGGAGACAACCGGTGGAAACGACGAGATCATTTTCAACCTCGGAGGTAATTTTGATAACAGATTTTTCTATGGATTCAATCTTGGGATAAATACTTTAAAATATACCGACTTCCAGGAGTATTCAGAGGCTGCAGTAAATCCAAACGATTTTGACACTCAGTTCTCAAGTTTTACTCATACATACAATCAAAACACCGATGGTATTGGAGTTAACCTCAAGGCCGGCTTTATATTTGTTCCTTCAAAAAGCTTCAGAATCGGAGGAAGTATTGCTACCCCTACATGGTACTCAATGACTGACGAATGGAGTGAGAGCATACGCTCTTATTTCGACGACGGATACTATGTTTCGCTTGACTCTCCGCTTGGGACATATGACTACAATATGAGAACTCCATGGAAAGTAAACATGGGAGCCGCCTACATCTTAGGTGAGAGTGCAGTATTCAGTCTGGATTATGAAGGGACAGACTATACCTCTATAAAACTTAGCAGCAGCGACAGAACCGCTTTTGATTACGATAACGGAGTGATTGCAGATGAATTCAAGTTTACCCATAATCTGCGCGCCGGTATGGAGATTAAACCTACCCCAAATTTTGCAATAAGGGCTGGTTATAACTACTATCAAAATCCTGAGAAGAATTATGGTAAGGACAGACACATCGGCTCTGTAGGTTTTGGAGTAAAGGGTAACGGAGGATTTTTCGCAGATTTTGCTCTTCAAGGGTCATTTAACGACGAATCATTTTCACTCTCTCCTGTTTATGACACATCTGCTCCGACAGGCACACTCAAAACAACAAGGGTAAAAGCATTTGTGACTTTAGGCCTCAAGTTTTAACAGCAGATACTCTTTTGTTTCCGGCCCCTTATTAAACAGGAGGTCGATTATAGAGAGATTATCAATAAATCCATATTTATGGGCAAATACCTGAAGGTATTGCCCATTTTTTGTTTCAATCTCTCTTCTCTTTGGATGGAATGAATCTCTGAAATCGTACTCACCGTAATCTTTAACAAATCTCTCGGTAACCCCTATGCTGCTGTCGATTCCTGTTAACTTTATAAGGATGTTAATAAGTTCCAGATTATAATCAAAAAGATACTCACTCTTATGTTCCGATATGAGAGGATAGAATTCATCCCTATAGTAATCAAAATAGGGAGATGATTTGTAGGCAGATTCGATTGCCCTCCAGTGCTTGATCTGCCAATTTTCACTGTAGTCAATCCTCGTTCCGGATACCGGATTATGGATAGACCCCTCTCTTACTACAGGGATATTTAAAGACAATAAACCGTTGGCACTATAAATGTGACAACGGTTTCTATATGACTGTTTCTGATAGTTCTCAAATTTCTCAATCTTAATATCCACACCGGATGCAATTATTGCAAAATAGTTTACAGGCGGCAGATATGCAGTAGAGAGAATTATAGACTTACCATTATTCATCTATGGAATCGGTAACTGCTTTAATGATCCCTCTTTTTGAAGATTTAATAAATGTCAGGATTGTCTGTTTCTCAACACTCTCAGGGAACTCCTCTTCAACTTTGCTGCAAGCATCGCTGATATTCAGCCCGCTTTGATAAATTACCCTGTACATTTCACGAATAGACTCTATCTGCTCGGCAGAGAATCCTCTTCTTCTAAGTCCGACTATGTTAATCCCGGCATAGGCTAATGGCCTGTGACCTGCTAAAACATATGGAGGGACATCCTTACCAATCATCGAACCTCCGGAAAGCATTGCATGTGCACCTACTTTTGAGAACTGGTGAGCAGCAGAGTGGCCTCCGATAATCGCCCAATCATCTACATCTGTCTCTCCGGCCAAGCCAACGTAACTTACCAGAATTACATTATTACCTATATGACAATCGTGAGCTACGTGCACATATGACATAACCATACAGTTGCTGCCTATAACAGTTTTGGATTTACCGCTTGCAGCAGTACCCCTGTTTACAGTTGCACACTCTCTGATTGTTGTATTGTCTCCTATCTCGACATACGATATCTCACCGGCAAATTTAAGATCCTGAGGAACTGCGCCTATAACGGCTCCGGGGAATATTTTACAATTCTTTCCAATCTTTACATAATCAAGAATCGTAACATTGGGACCAATCCAGGTACCATCTCCGATTTCCACATTTTCAGCAACATAGGAAAAATGATCGATTTTTACATTATCTCCTATCTTTGCATTGGGGTGAACAAATTTATGTTCCATAATTTATTATTTGTTTTTTATAACCTGTGCTACAAACTCGCCTTCACAAACCATTGTATTTCCAACATAAACTTCACCTCGCATACCAACGATCGATCGGCGGAAAGGCACACTTATTGTCATTTTTATTACCAAAACATCCCCCGGAACAACCTTCTTTTTAAATTTCACTCCGTCTATCTTGGCGAAATATGTTGAATATGTTTCAGGTTCATCTACTCCTGAGAGAACAAGAATACCGCCGACCTGGGCCATTGCTTCAACAATGAGTACTCCGGGCATAACCGGCTCATCGGGGAAGTGTCCAATAAAAAAGCCTTCGTTGATACCAATGGTTTTTACTCCGACTATTGTATCTGAACTCTGGCTTATTATTCTGTCTACCATCAAGAATGGAGGGCGGTGAGGCAGTAATTTTTTAATTCCGTTAATATCAATTAAAGGTTCGGCACCCGGATCAAATTTTGGAGCTATCGGATGCTTCTGCTCCTCTTTGGCCATATTACGAATAATTTTTGCCACTGTAGTGTTAATACTATGGCCCGATTTATTTGCAATAATCTTACCTTTTATTGGGAATCCTATTAGAGAGAAGTCTCCGATTACATCTAAAAGTTTGTGTCTGGCACACTCATTCTGAAATCTTAATTCGAGGTGGTTCAGATAGCCGGATGGAACTCTCTCCAATTTTTCGGTATGGAAGAGATTGGCCAGTCTGTCCAATTCGTTTTGAGGCACGGGATTCTCTACAATAACAATTGCATTTTGCAGATCGCCTCCCTTTATAAGATTATTTTTAAACAGTGGTTCCAGTTCGTGAAAAAACACAAAAGTTCTGCAAGGGGCAATCTCCGAAGCATAATCGGTATCCGATCCAAAACGTGCATATTGGTGACCAAGAACTTTTGAATTAAAGTCAATCATCAGATCAACCGAGAAAGAGTCATCAGGCAGAATTGTTATTTCTGCACCGCTCTTTTCGTCTTTATAATAGATCTTCTCCTTTACCACATAGTAATATCTCTGAGCATTCTGCTCCAAAAGACCATCCTTTGAGAAAGCCTCAGCATAGAGTCTTGAACTTCCGTCAAGAATTGGAGCCTCAGGTGCATCTATTGAGATAAGAGCATTATCTACCCCCATTCCGCTAAGAGCCGAAAGGATATGTTCAATTGTTGAGATCTTCATATCCCCCCTCTCAAGTGTAGTTCCTCGAGATGTTGTAGTCACGTAATCGGCAAGTGCTTCCAGTGTTGGAGCGCCCTCAAGATCTGTACGTTGAAATTTAATACCGTGATTTTCCGGGGCAGGTGAAACACTCATAGTGACGTGTAAACCAGTATGCAGCCCCTTTCCGCTGAATGTATATGATTGCTTTAGTGTTCGTTGCTTCTCTTGCATAACTATTTTTAAAAGTTAAGGGAACAAAGATAGAAAAATATATCAATTTTTGTGCAATTTGCGGAATATAGCATAAGCCCTCAGGTACTCCTTTGCATCAAAGGCAGGACTTCCAAGAAGGGTTTGATTCTCACCTTTTATATTCCCTAAAATACCGGCCTGAGCACCTATTTGGGTGCGATTTGCAACTGACAGGTGTCCGGCTATACCAACCTGACCTCCAATCATGCAGCTACTTCCTATTTTGGCAGATCCTGCTATACCGGTCTGAGCCGCGATCACTGTATTCTCGCCTATCTCAACGTTGTGGGCAACCTGAATGAGATTATCAAGTTTAACTCCCTTCCTGATTATTGTTGACTCCATTGTGGCCCTGTCGACAACTGTATTGGCTCCTATCTCCACATTGTCTTCAATAACTACATTTCCAGTCTGAGGAATTTTTTTGTAACTCCCGTCGGATGTTGGAGCAAATCCGAATCCGTCTGAACCGATAACCGCATTTGAGTGAATAATACAGTTGGAACCAATCTTACATCCTGGATATACTTTCACACCGGGGTAAATTACAGAGTTATCACCGATGGTTACAAAATCCCCTATATAGACCTGAGGATATATCTGCACTCCGTTTCCAAGGACGGCCTTTTTGCCAATAACACTATGAGCCCCGATATAGACCCCTTTCCCTCTTTTGGAGCTCCAGGAAACCTTTGCAGATAGTGATCGTCCGCTCTTTTTTAAAGCTTTGAGTGTATTGAAAAGATCCAAAAGAGAAGCAATCGCCTGATATGCATCCTCTACAACAATAATTGTAGGAGAGATACTCTCCTTTGGTGTAAACTTTCTGCTTATCAGCACAATATCTGCTTTTGTAGTATATAAATATTGCTCGTATTTGGGATTTGCCAAAAAACATAGTGTACCAGGTTTCCCCTGTTCAATTCTTGTAACTGAGCTCACGCTTCTCTCACTATCTCCAATAATTTCTCCTCTAACGTGATTCGCAATAACTTCTGCTGTAACTTTCATGATCAAACTATTTTGTGGTGCAAAGAAAATACTTTTTGGTTATTTGAGAAAAGGCTTTTGCCGATAGCATATCGGATATGTCGTAAATATCGTGAACCATGCCATTTTTATCAATAATATTAATCTCCTCTGATACAGAGTCATACCCTTTATTTTGAATCTCTCCGCTACGAATAAAACCGGGATGTTTTAAAAATTCCTCTCCAAACGGAGTATCTGCAAGCTTTACTTTAGGCAGATTCCTGTAAGTTAACATTTTAGAGTATGCTGAGAGCTTCTCGTCGGGGGAGTTATGCCACATCTTTATTGCAGATAATAGATCTGAATCATCAATCTTAAGGTACTCCTCAACTGTATCGATTGTTGGCCTTAGTGACCCCTCATGTTTTAAAAATCCAATTAGCGAAGGGTGTCCCGGCAGATTCAATCCGTTAAGGAGAAGGCTTCTCGCTCTTTCAATAATCTCGATGAGGAGTTGCTCCGCCGCAATTACTGTTTTGTGATAATATACCTGCCAATACATCAATCGTCTTGAGATAAGAAACTTCTCAACAGAGTAAATTCCCTTTTGTTCTACAGCAATCTCATTATCAGAGACCGACATCATCTTTATTATTCTCTCCTGACCAATCATTCCTTCGGCGACACCTGAGAAAAAACTGTCTCTGCGTAAATAGTCGAGCCTGTCTACATCGAGCTGACTTGAAACCAGCTGATGGAGAAATTTTTTATGATATTCACCTGTAAATATCGCAATTGCCATATCAAGAGCACCTCCCGACTCACGATTAAGAATCTTCATAATTTCGAGTGAGAGAGTTTCGTGATGTATGTCTTTTGCGATAACTCCTTCCAGTGCGTGGCTAAAAGGTCCGTGTCCTATATCGTGTAGAAGAATTGCTGCCATGGAAGCCTCTCTCTCCTCTTTTGAAATGTGGAATCCTTTTGAAGATAAAGAGAGCAGAGCTTCATTCATAAGGTGCATTGCTCCAATTGCGTGAGATAACCTGGTATGTGTGGCACCCGGATAGACCAGATTGGTAAGACCGAGCTGTCTGATATCTTTTAATCTCTGGAAATAAGGGTGTTGGGTCAGATTTAAAATAAGGCCTCGGGGAATTGTGATAAACCCGTGTACGGGGTCATTGATTATTTTTCCGGTTTGAATCATATTGTAAATGTAATAAAAAATAACAAAATTTTGAGTTTGAATCAAAAATGCTTATTTTTGCCGCGTTAGGGCAATTGAGGTAAGGGGACGGCGAGTCCCCTTATTTCATAAAAATATATGTTATGTTACAAAAAGATATGCTTGCCCGGCTGATTGAAGATTATCTTGAAAAGAGTGAACTTTTCCTTGTGGATATTACAATCAGCAGGGATAATGATGTAGAGATTACTATCGACTCTTTCGGAAGTGTTACCATCGATCACTGCACCGACATAAGCCGTATTATTGAGGCCGGCGTGAACAGAGATGAGGAGGATTTTTCACTCACTGTAGGATCTGCAGGTCTCTCTCAACCACTAAAGGTTCTCAAACAATTCAAAAAATTTACCGGGAGTGAGGTTGAAATTATTCTTAAAAAGGGGAATAAGTTTAAAGCGGTAATTGTCAGCTCATCGGAAGAGGGAATTGAGGTTGAATATGAGAAGAGCATTGCAGTTGAAGGGCGTAAAAAGAGGGAGAAAGTAATTACCAGAGAGTTCTACGATTATCCGTTATTAAAAAGTGTTAAGCCAATAATTAATTTTAGATAAATAAAATACAATTTACCTATGGAAGGGTTAAATTTAATCAGCACGTTTGCTGAATTCAAAGAGGATAAAAATATCGACCGTCCAACGATGATGAGCATCCTTGAGGATGTGTTCCGTTCACAGCTCATCAAGATGTACGGAAGTGCCGACAACTTCGACATTATTATCAATATCGACAAGGGGGACTTCGAAATTTGGAGGAACAGGGATATTGTTGAGAGCGTTGAGGATCCAAACACTCAGATTTCACTGAGCGACGTGTCCAAGATTGATGACTCATACGAAATTGGAGAACAGTATGTTGAAGAGTTTAAGCTTAACAGTTTCGGCAGAAGGGGTATTCTTAATCTTAGACAGAATCTCACCAGTAGAATAATGGATATTGAGAAGGCTAATCTTTATAACGCGTATAAGGAGAGAGTCGGAGATGTCATTGTAGGGGAGGTATATCAGGTTTGGAAGAAGGAGGTACTGGTTAATGACGAAGAGGGTAAAGAACTTATTCTCCCGAAATCGGAGCAGATTCCAAGTGACTTCTTCAGGAAAGGTGACACTGTAAAGGCCATCGTTAAAAGTGTAGAGATGGTCAACAACAATCCTGTAATTATACTCTCACGTACCGATAATAAATTTCTGGAGAGGCTCTTCGAACAAGAGGTTCCTGAAATTTTCGACGGTCTTATTACTATTAAGAAGGTTGTAAGGATGCCGGGCGAGAGAGCAAAAGTTGCAGTTGAATCTTACGACGAGAGAATCGATCCGGTAGGAGCTTGTGTTGGTGTTAAGGGCTCAAGGATTCATGGAATTGTTCGAGAATTAAGAAATGAAAATATCGACGTTATAAACTGGACTTCAAATACTCAGCTTCTTGTTCAAAGGGCGCTTAACCCGGCAAAAATATCTTCGGTTAAGGTTAACGAACAGGATAAGACAGTATTTGTATATCTGAAATCTTCGGAGGTTCAGTTTGCAATCGGCAAAAAGGGTAGCAATATTGACCTGGCCGAAAAACTTATTGGAATGAAAATAGAGGTATTCCGTGAACTCGAAGAGGACGAGGAGGATGTACTTCTCACAGAATTCACCGATGAGATAGAACAGTGGATAATAGATGAACTTACTAAAATCGGCTGCGATACCGCTAAGAGTGTACTTGCACTTTCGGTTGCGGAGATATGCCGCAGAGCTGATCTTGACGAAGAGACAGTGAAAGAGGTTCAGAAGATTCTTCAATCCGAGTTTGAAGAATAAATTTTAAAAAAGGAGGTAAAATGACAGCGAACGAAATTATCAGAGTAACAAAGGTTTTAAAGGAGTTCAATATAGGAATGGGCACCCTTATTGACTTTCTTAAAAGTAAAAACATAGAGATCGAAGCATCTCCCAATGCCAAACTGACTCAAAAGGATTATGAACTGATCCAAAAAGAGTTCGGCAAAGAGCAGATTATTAAAGAGCAATCAAAGAAGATTGCAATAAAGGTTAAGGATATTACCGAACAGCATAAGGAGGATCATTTTAATGATGATGAGATCCCTGTTAGAGAGGTAATTATTAAAACCGAAATTGTTGAACCTCCAAAACCTAAAGTTATCGGAAAAATTGATTTGGACAGGATTAACCGACCTGAACCAAAACCTGCTGTTGCGCCTGCTCCTCAACCTGCGACAATCGCCCAACCTCCTGTAAATACATCTGATATTCAACCTCCTGTAAGCGCTCCAGTTAACCAGCCTAAAATAATTAAAGAGGTTAACGAAACTATAGAGAATAGAGATATAGAAGAAGTTAAAGAAGTTAAAGAGATTAAAAAAGATATAGAGATTATTAATAGTGCTCCTGCTCAGGAACCTCAAGTATCTGCACCAGCAGAACCATCTGAACCTAAAAAAGAGGTGGCTAAGGCTCCCGAAGCAGACAAATCAATTGTTGAGGCACCTGCTGTTAAGACTCCAGAGATCAAGAAACCTGACATCAATAAAGTAGTGAATAATCAGACTCCTCCTGCTCAACATAAGCAGGAACCAAAAGCCGAAATTAAAGCCG
>JAFIHK010000066.1 GCA_017848635.1 Bacteroidales bacterium
ACCACATACCAGCCGCTGCCCAGATTGACATACTGCTCTTCTGTCGAGAGATAGGCCAGAGGCGTATTCGCTACTCCCCTACTGCTAAGATAATTAAGCTGATATGCAAATGGAAACCGCTCAATCTCATCGTTGGATATCGGGAACTGATTTACCCAGGAGTTGAGGGTATCACTGCAGTAGCGATAAATAACCATATCCTCAGGTACCTCCGGCATATTAAGGAAAATATCTGCCGGTGCCTCCAGAGCCTGAGTTGCAAACTTTTCGATAAGCTCCTGTCTCTTGTGTATTCTCGATTCAAGCTTCTTAACACTCTTCTCATAAGAGCGTCCCGACTCAAAGTCAATAAAAGAGAAGAAAATAAGGATTGCCGAGGCTATCAGAAGTAGCGACTCCCTGCGGAACAATATTTTTCTTAATGACTCCATTGGCTATTTATGATGATAGGGTTCTCCCTTAATTATGGTAAATGCCCTGTATAGCTGCTCAACAAAGATAAGCCGGACCATCTGGTGTGAAAAGGTCATCTCCGAGAGCGACAATAATCCGGTAGCTCTCTCATATACCTTAGATGAGAAGCCGTACGCCCCACCCACTGCAAAAACTATGCTCTTTGTAGCAGCAACTCTCCTCTGCTCTATGAAGGCTGCAAAATCCACAGAGCTCCTCCTTACACCTCGTTCATCGAGGAGAATAAGCTCCTCTCCATCCTTCACATTTTTAAGTATTTCCAGCCCCTCTCTCTCCTTAATCTGCTCTTCGGAAAGTGCCGATACATTTTTTAAAGCGGGTATCTCAACACTCCTGTAAGAGGTGTAGTGTACAAGCCTCTTTTCATATAGAGAGATTCCGGTCTTTAGGTACTCGGCATCGGTTTTGCCTACATATATAAAGGTTATCTTCATACGCAAATGTAAGATTAATATTTCAAATGGCTCGATTTTTGCTTTTCAAATTGTAATTGTAATATTTAGAGTAATGAGATTAATTCTTACCGCAATTGTTTCTTTATTGTTGCCGATTGGGAGTCTGTTTGCACAACAGAAGGAGGATCAGGATGTATTTGTTCCAATATCTAAATATTTGCAGAACGGCGATGCCGAAAGACTCTCCGCATGGTTTGCACACAACCTTGAAATAGACATACTCGGAAGCGTTAATGTATCCAGTAAAAATCAGGCAAAACAGGTTCTCAAGGATTTCTTCACAAGCTACACGCCTAAATCGTTCACAATTGTTCATAAGAGCGGAATGCCTCCTATGAAATATGCGATTGGAAACCTTACTGCAGGTGGTAATGTGTACAGAGTGACCCTCTTTGTGAAGGTTCAGGATGAGGGGAGCTTTATTCAGAGTCTCAGGATCGAAAGACAGTAACAATCAAAGAGAGTTAATCTCCAATCAATACCATATCCTATTGATTAGAAACAGAACACAAAGGTTCTGAAAAGTGTCTGTTCTACCTGAATACCGGACTAGCGTACGTCTTAACATCGTCAAGTGTGATTGTTTTATTGCCCAGAATAAGCAGTCTCTCAACTACGTTGCGCAACTCTCTGATATTTCCGGTCCATTTGTATGTGCTTAGCTCAATCAGTGCTGACTCCTCAATATCCCGTTGCGGCATTCCATTTTCTTCGCATATGAGATCTATAAAGTGTCGTGTGAGGATAGGAATATCTCCGGCTCTCTGGTTTAAAGGTGGCACATTTATGACTATAACGCTCAATCTGTGGTAAAGGTCCTCCCGGAATGTCCCTTTTGAGATCTCATCTACAAGATTCTTATTTGTAGCAGCAACAACTCTTACCCTTACATTTATATCCTTATCGCTGCCTACTCTGGAGAGTTTGTTCTCCTGAAGTACACGAAGCACTTTGGCCTGCGCGGCTAAGCTCATATCACCTATCTCGTCAAGAAATAGTGTTCCTCCGTCGGCTTGTTCGAATTTTCCTTTGTGCTGTTTTACTGCAGATGTAAATGCTCCCTTCTCATGCCCGAATAGCTCGCTCTCAATGAGTTCTCCTGGTATTGCAGCGCAGTTAACCTCAATAAAAGGCATATCCCTCCTGTCACTCTTCTCATGTAACCATCGTGCAACGAGCTCTTTACCTGTCCCGTTAGACCCGGTAATGAGCACTCTGGCATCAGTCGGTGCAACTTTATCGATCATCTCTTTTATATGCAGGATTGCAGGAGAGTCCCCTACAATTTCAGGAATTTTGGCAAATTTTCTCTTGAGAATTTTAGTCTCCTTAACTAAAGAGGTCTTATCGGTAGCATTTTTAAGCGTGATAAGGATTCTGTTGAGATCAAGAGGTTTTTGGATAAAATCGAAAGCTCCCTTCTTTATGCAGTCTACTGCCGTATCGATAGAACCGTGTCCCGAGATCATTATAACAGCCGTGTCAATACCAGACTCAGTAAGTTTATCCAGGAACTCCACCCCATCCATATTGGGCATTTTAATATCGGAAAAAATTGCATCGAAGCTGTTAGCCGAAGCGAGTGCAAAGCCCTCAACTCCATCCGAAGCCAGAATTACTTCGTGTCCTTCAAATTCAAGGATATCCTTCAATGTGTTCCTGATACTCTTTTCGTCGTCTACAATCAGTAGTTTCATATTTGGTCACTCTTTTTATATTCTTCAAATTTTTCGAACAGAACCCCCTCTTTAAGTGAAAACGATGATTGGTACATCTCTTTCACTCCCGATCCATCCAGTACTGTCGAAATAAAAACAGAGGCAAGAACCATAAAATCGGCTCTCAAGGGCGACATTCCCTCCATTCTTAATCTGCTCTGCTTATCGGTAATAAGGAGTATCTTATGCAGTTCGCGGTACTTTTCAATATCCAGCTCTCTGCAGGGAACACTCTTGTCATAATCGCGATAATACATCATCTCTCTTATGGTATCGAACGATCCCGATGCTCCAATTAAAATTGAGGGTTTGAACTCATCACACCTCTCCCATAGTTCACTCAGAATTTCACGGAAATAGACCGATGCCTTTTCAGCCTCTGCAATCTTTATTGGATCGCTGGGTGCAAATAATTCCTTCATTCTTGCCACTCCAATCGGAAAACTCCTTTTCCATAATATCTGCCCATCTCTTGCGATAATAAGCTCGTTGCTTCCCCCTCCGATATCCATTACAAGGATTGTCTCACCGTAGAGCAGCATAGACTCTTTTACACCTTTGAATATCAATTCAGCCTCTCTATCTCCGGAGATCACCTCTACATCCAGACCAAATTTTTCCTTGATGTTATTTACAAACTCCCTGCCATTTTTTGCATCTCTTACTGCAGAGGTGGCAAATGCAAAGATTTTTTCGACGCCTCCCTCCTGCTCTATATGACTCATTATCTTGGATAGTGCATTTTCGGCATTTGTAAATGCGTTGGTCGAGAGATACCCATTTAGTATTCCTCCCTCTCCAAGTTTTGCGGCTACTTTAACTACCTTAATTATTGAGTATTCCGATTTGCTGATCTCTGCAATAAGCAGGTTGTATACATTTGTACCCAAATCGAGAACTGCAATTTTCATAGATATAATTTTTGCAAACATAACTGTTTTTTTATGTATGTTTGCCCTTATGAACGCACCCGGAATTATAATAGCTATTGATGGATACTCTTCTACAGGCAAGAGCACTTTTGCAAGGCTTGTGGCTTCGGCTCTGGGTTATATCTACGTGGATACCGGCGCATTATATCGAGGAGTAACACTCTTGGCTCTCCGTAAAAGTTTTATCGATACCGCCGGGGAGGTTACGGAGGAGTCGTTAAAAGAGGAGCTCAAGGTTGTAAAGTTTGAATTTCGTTTTTCGGAGGTTGCAGGGAGGAGTGAGCTCTTTTTGAATGGGGAGTGTGTCGAGAGAGAGATTCGATCGCTGGAGGTATCCGGAAGTGTCAGTATTATTGCCAGAATAGGTTTCGTTAGAAATTATGTAGATGAGATCCTTCACGAACTTGGAAGGCGGAAAGGTGTTGTAATGGATGGCAGGGATATCGGAACGGTAGTATTTCCCAATGCCGAATTAAAATTATTCATGACAGCCAGGCCCGAAGTAAGAGCCAGGCGTCGTTTCGACGAGATGGTACAGGCAGGGGAGAGCCCTGTGTTTGAGGATATATTACGAAATGTAAATGAGCGCGATAAAATTGACCAAAATCGTGATATTGCTCCTCTAAGACAAGCTCCCGATGCCATATTGCTCGACAACAGCGAAATGACAATTGAGCAGCAGCTCGAATGGCTTGGCAAAATATTGGAAGAGCGATGGAACTTAAAATTGAAATAGATAGTAAATCTGGTTTCTGCTATGGTGTTGTTCGCGCTATAGAGCAGGCCGAAAAATTTCTTTCGTCGGGTGAATCTCTCACTTCACTCGGCTCAATAGTACACAACAGTTCGGAGTTGAAGAGGCTTGAGAAGAGAGGACTTAAAGTAGTTGACTCCTCCGGACTCAATAATATAGCCGGCGGCAATGTTCTCTTTCGCGCTCACGGTGAACCGCCTCAAAGTTATGAGGTAGCAAAAGCAAACAGTCTGAATGTAATCGATTGCACCTGCCCTGTCGTTTTAAAGCTTCAGGAGAGAGTACGGGACTCATATTCTAAAATTAAGCCCGAAGGTGGTACTGTTGCCATTTTCGGAAAAAAGGGACATGCCGAAGTTAACGGCCTTGCCGGACAGGTTGGAGGGGATGTAGTAATTCTCCAGAGCATAGCAGATATCGAAAAGCTTAACTTAATGGCTCCATTGAATATATTCTCTCAAACTACAAAGGATAAAGATCACTACAGAGAGCTCTGCAAAGAGATAGAGAGAAGGATTGAGGCCGCCGGAGGACCGATAGATAAGTTTAAGGCATTCAATACTATATGTGGACAGGTCAGCTCCCGTCTGCCTCACTTAAGAGAATTTGCCGCAAAGCACAATGTGATAATCTTCGTGAGTGGAGCAGAGAGTTCAAACGGTAAAGTACTCTACGATCTTTGCAAAAAGGTAAATGAGAGGTCCTATAAAATTGAATCGTCCACCGAAATAAACAGAGACTGGTTCAACGAAGGTGAAAGTGTTGGTATATGTGGAGCGACATCTACACCAAGCTGGCAACTAGAGGAGGTTGCAAACTACTTGTCAACTCTTTAATATGTCCGTTAAGAAGATATTTATCAGAACAATCCCTCCGGTAAAGATAAGGCAAAGAATTATCTATAGTGTGCCGGAATCGCTTTCGGAGAGAGTACTCCCCGGAAGTCAGGTTATGATAAATCTCTCAGGCAAGGATATTATTGCAGTTGTAGCAGAGTTTTCGGATTGCGACCCTATAATTGAACCAAAGGTTAAAGATATCAGGGGAGTTGCAGATCTTCCAATTGTAAAGAGTTCGCAGATAAAGTTCTGGGAGTGGATGTCGGAATACTATATGTGCACTGAAGGGGAGCTCTATAAGGCCGCCTACTCAGGTACAATTAAGGGGATTTCGGGCAGAAAGAGTCGTAAAAAGGAGCAGAAATGTGAAACTCTGTCACCTCTTCCACAATTGTCGGAAGCTCAGATAGAAGCCGTTGATAATATAAAATCTGCCCTGAGCAGCTCAAAACCGGTTTTTCTAAAAGGGGAACCTGCTTCAGGGAAAAGTGAGATCTTTCTTACTCTTGCCGGTGAGTCACTTAACAGGGGGGAGAGTGTTCTTTACCTGGTTCCGGAAATAACGCTATGCACACAAATCACTCAAAGAGCAAGAGCGTATTTTGGACATAGAGTCGTCATTTCACACTCAGCCCAGAGCATCTCCGAACGACTAAGCATTATCCGTCGTCTAAGCGAGGGCAATGAACCTCTGTTAGTTATCGGCGTCCGCTCCGCTGTGTTGCTCCCGTTTGAAAATCTCGGACTTGTAATTATTGAGGAGGAGCACGATGCCTCATACAAACAGTATGAACCGGCACCAAGATATAATGCTAGGGATGCTGCAATTGTTCTTGCATCCCTGAACGGAGCGGACGCCATTCTGGGCAGCTCGACTCCCTCTTTCGAAACAATATTAAATGTAAGAGAGGGTAAGTACAGCGAAGTGATTCTCGGAGAGAGGTATCACTCGTCACTTAGACCCGAAATCAGGGTTGCCCGCTTCAATCCTTACACCTCAAAAGAGGGAAAAACAATATCTCCGCTACTGGAATCTGCCCTTAAGAGAGCTTTTGAAGCGGGAGAACGATCGGTCATAATATCGGCAAAGAGATATATGAGCGTTCCAGACAATGAGCTATGTACATCGGTAATCGCCCGTGAAATCTCATCTATTTTACCTGATGCCAAAGTTGCAAGATATGACAGAGACTCCGACCGGATTACACCGGAGCAGATAAAAGTACTTGAGGCATTTACCTCCGGAGAGTACGATGTATTGGTAAGCAATAAAATGACAGGGAAAGGATTCAACTTCCCCGGGGTTATACTTACTGCACTCCTGTTTGCCGACAATATAACAATGCAAAATGATTTCCGATCGGGAGAGAGATTCCTGCAGGCTGTCTATCAGATAGCAGGAAGAGCAGGAAGGGAGGAGCGCAGAGGAGTTGTGATTGTTCAAAGCTCAAACCTCTCCGACAGGTTGGTTCGATCGGTGCGATATGGGGAGGATGTAACACAGGAACTTATATCGGAGAGAGAGGAGTTCATGTATCCGCCATTCTCCAGAATGATAAACATAGATATCAGGGCAAAAACACTCACTGTTGCTGCTGAATATGCATCTGCACTTAAAGATGCTCTTTTGAAGGGTGGTGTGCAGGCAGAGGGACCTTATGATCCGGGAAATATTACGGACAAACCTCAGATAAGGCTATCCGTTAAAATTCAAAGAGGGAAGAATCTTAGGGAGATTAAGCGTTTTATAGGTGAGACATGCGAAGAGCACTTTGGTAAAACCAAGAGAGCTACCCATATTATTGATGTTGATCCTGTTTAGAGAAACGGAATTTTGGACCTACCACAACTCTTATGCATCTGGGAATCAATTCAAAAGTAAAGGGTGAATAGCCCATAATCTCTCCATCTATTTCTATCCTGGAAGCTGGTGTACTATCAATCTCAATTTTGCCGGCTTGAGCGTGAATTACACTTCTGTTTTCGAAGATCCGGCCACTGTATAGTTTCCCAAAATCTCTAATAACCATAAATTTATTAAGCCTCTTTATCGCCGTAATATCCATGAGCCCGTCATCGGCTACCGCCTCAGGCATCTGCTGCATTCCGCCCCCGCTGAACCGGCCGATACCAACCGCAGATGAGAACAGGAATCCGTCAAAGAAGAGCTTTCCGTCGGTGATAATTTTGAATTTCCGAGATATGTAGAAAAAGAAAAGTCTTATTACAGTAGTGAGATATAGTAATCTTCCCGAACGGCCATTCTCTCTGAGCTTATTGTACTTCATGGTAACCGCAGCATCGAAGCCTATACCCGAAACATTGGCCATATATCTGCTCTGCTTAACTTTGGATTCATAAAAACTCACTTTTGCAACATCCTGAAAAACAGATCTCTCATCGACCATAGACTGAACTGCATCGCGGTATGTTTGGGTAATCCCGTACATTCTTACCCAGTCGTTTCCTGTCCCGGTAGGGATTACCGAAAGAAGGATATCTCTTGTGTCGCACTCCTTTTGAATAAAAATTCCGTTGACAATCTCGTGAATCGTGCCATCCCCCCCGATTGCAACGATCTTTCTATACCCCTCTTTAATCGATTTTACGGTAAGTTCTACGGCGTGATATTTGTGTTCTGTGAATACACATGTAAATTCCAGCCCCGACCGGTTCATTGTGTTGGAGATAACAGGCCAGTCCTTGAGACCTTTACCGCTCCCGGCTTTGGGATTTACGATGACCATCCAGCCTGTTTTAACCATTTCTTAATATGTTTCTAATGCAAAAGTAAAAACTTTAATTGTGCAAAAAAATAGATTTTTTAACTTTGTAAGCTTAGAAAAAATCAACCTTTAATTATATGGGAAAAGTCATAGCTATTGCCAATCAGAAAGGTGGCGTAGGAAAAACAACTACTGCAATCAATCTTGCAGCTTCTCTTGCTGTATTGGAAAAGAGAGTACTCCTTATAGATGCTGACCCTCAGGCCAATTCAACATCGGGTTTCAATTTCGATCCTGATTCAGATTCTATGGCCACTCTTTATGAGGCTCTTATTGGCAAAATTGAATTTAGCAATATTCTGCTCCAAACCGAAGTTAAGAATCTGCAACTTGCTCCATCCCATATCAATCTTGTGGGAGCGGAGATAGAGATTCTGAATGTGCACGAAAGAGAGCAGGTGCTTAAAAAGGCAATAGAACCTATAAAGGAGAACTACGACTACATTATAATTGATTGCTCGCCTTCTCTCGGGCTCATAACAATTAACTCTCTTACTGCTGCCGATTCTGTTATAATTCCGGTTCAGTGTGAGTTCTTTGCTCTCGAGGGACTGGGAAAACTTCTGAATACTATCAAGCTGGTTCAAAACAGGCTCAACACCTCTCTTAAGATTGAGGGATTCCTACTGACAATGTTTGACGGAAGGTTGAGATTGGCCAATCAGGTAGTTGAGGAGGTGAGACACCACTTCAGCGATATGGTTTTTGAGACTGTAATCCAGAGAAATGTTAAGCTCTCTGAGGCTCCATCTCACGGGAAGCCTGTTATTCTTTATGACGCTGTCTCAATAGGAACAAATAGCTACCTTAATCTGGCAAAAGAGATAATTAAAAAGAATTCTGCAAAATGAAACAAAAAGCTGCTTTAGGTAAGGGGCTGGGAGCCCTAATCTCCGATGCCAGTGATATGGCATTCAACAGACAGGCCAAGTCGGAACACCCTGCTTCGCCTGCGGCAATTGCCGGCATCCCTGTGGAAAAGATTGAGACAAATCCTTTCCAACCGAGGAGCACTTTCGACGAAGATCTGCTTAACGAACTGGCAGAATCTATTAAGACAATGGGGGTTATACAACCTATAACCGTCAGGGAAGCTGGTGATGGAACATATCAGATTATCAGCGGAGAGAGGAGGTTCAGAGCATCAATCATCGCCGGATTAAAGATTATTCCTGCCTATGTAAGAAAAGCTAACGACCAGGAGATGCTTGAGATGGCGATTGTGGAGAATATCCAGAGAAGCGATCTTAATGCTATCGAGGTTGCAATAAGTTTTCACAGACTTATTGAGGAGTGCAGCCTTACTCAGGAGGAGATGGCCGACAGGGTGGGTAAAAAGAGAAGTACCGTTACAAACTATCTAAGGCTTTTAAGATTACCGGAGGAGATTCAGATTGCCATTAAGGCAGATAAAATATCTATGGGGCATGCACGTGCACTTCTGGCGCTCGAGAACAGGAAGGCACAGCTTGCTCTGTGTAATAAAATTATAGAGGAGGGTCTCTCCGTAAGGGAGGTTGAGGCTCGTATCCAAAAAATGGGCAACGAAAAGCCGAAATCCAAGCAGAGTGATTCCCCTTCCGATATGGACGATTCATATTTACGCATTGCCGAAATCTTCGGCAGATATGCCAAAAACAACGTTAGTATTAAGCGAAGCGAAAAGGGAGAGAGCACTGTAACCATTAAATTCAGAGAAGATAATGAGCTCATTGGCTTCTTAAAGGCTGTTGAGAGTAGTAATCTGTAATTATGAAAGGTTTGATAGTGCGAAGAGTTTTAATCATAATACTAATCATTTCATTCCCGCTTAGTCTTAAGGCTCAGTTCAACAATACATTTAACCCTGTCAATCCTCCAGGATACACAAACAAGCAGGATCAAAAGAAGAAGGAGGGCGATGAGGAGATGCTTCCCGTAAAGCCGAAATACACTTTCAAAAGATATTTCAACTCGCTCATGGGAAGAGACTCTATGAAAATTGACAAGATGTGGCTTGGTTCTCTAATAGTTCCGGGCACAGCGCAGATATATAACAGGGACTACTGGAAGGTTCCGGTAATTTACGGAGGTATCGGCGGTTTTATGTATGCGGGATATAAAAGTAATATGAAGTACCACGAGACCGGTGATAGCAAATATAAGACATCAAGGGATCTTTATTATGCCGGAGCAATGCTTACCTACTGGGCATCGGTAATGGACGGTCTGCACAACTACAAATACTACAAGGATGTTTTACCGGCGAGAGCCTCGCTATATTCTGCAATGCTTCCCGGATTGGGACAGGCCTATAACGGAGACTATTGGAAGATTCCTATTTTCTATGGCGGCCTCATAACATGCGGCTATTTTATATATGAGAACCAATCGGAATACAATCGTTTCAAAAAATTGTATATTTGGGCAAGTGAGGAGAACAGTGACTATGACGGAAGTTATAGCGTAACCTCTCTTAAATGGTACAAGGACACGTACAGACGCTACAGAGACTACTCGATACTTTCGGGTGCTCTGGTATATATACTTAACATTGTTGACGCCAATGTTTTTGCACATCTCCGAAATTTCGAAATATCGGACGATCTCTCACTGAATGTAGACCCGGCTATGATACCGGCACTTAACCCTACGTTTGCCGTAAATGTTCCCGCAACTTACGGAGTTAAGCTTAAGTTAAATTTTTGACTATGAGACCATCAGATACATTAAGAAAAATCGGCAACCTCTCATTGGTTGCCGCCCTCTTCATTTTCTTAGGAACTGGAGAGGCCAACGCTCAGATTTTTTCCGGAAAACACGCAAAGCAACAGAAGCTGGAAGCGGAAATTATCAAATTGAAAAGGGTTGTCGACTCATTAAAAGCAGAACTTGAAGGTGTGCAGACGCCTGCTGCCGAAGTTAAAACAGTGGCTGATTCTGCCTCTTTAGAGCAGGATGAATTTGTTGCCAACCAATCTAATCCTTTCGGTGAGGATCCAGGAAATCTTCCTACCGATTCGCTTCTTCACAAATGGTACATTGAAAAGAATCTCAATCTTACCGATTTCGAGCCGATGGACCTGGATTCTACATCTTTAGCAACAGATATTCCGGATTCGGTATTCATCCAGAGGCTTAAATCTCTGAACTCATTTATATCGTTGCCTTATAACAATGTTGTGAAGAACCACATTGTTTTTTATACCCAAAAGAGCAAGAAGATCGATGAGGTATTAGGATTATCCAGCTACTACCTTCCACAGTTTGAAGAGATTTTAGATCAATATGATCTCCCTAAAGAGCTAAAGGTAATGGCAATTATTGAGTCTGGACTCAATCCTATCGCCCGCTCGAGGGCAAATGCACGCGGAATGTGGCAGTTTATGTACCGTACAGCTCTGCAGTACAATTTGGAGATAAACTCCTATGTCGACGAGAGGATGGATCCGATCAAATCGGGACACGCCGCTGCAAAATATCTGCGCGACTCATACAATATATTCGGTGACTGGGCACTTGCCATTGCATCGTACAACTGCGGAACCGGAAATGTGAATAAAGCTATAAAAAGAGCGGGGGGTTCGAGGGATTTCTGGACAATTTATCCGTACCTTCCAAGAGAGACCCGCGGATATGTACCTTCGTTTGTTGCAGCTCTCTACACTCTTAAGTATTATAAAGAGCACCGAATCGTTCCAAAGCAGGTCTCTATGCCGGCCCACGTAGATACATTCATAGTTCGTAAGCCTTTGCATTTCGGACAGATTTCCGAAGTATTGGGCATTCCCAAAGAGGAGGTAGCTTCACTCAATCCTCAATATATCAATGAGATTATCCCGGCCTCCGATAAGGGTTACGTATTAAGATTACCCTATAACTATACATCTGCCTTTGTTGAGTGTGAAGACACAATATACAGATATAAGGACTCTCTGTTTTTTAACCCCATCAATCTGGCAAAAAAGAGTGTCTCTATTGCCTCATATGAGGGCGGCGGCGGCAGTTATATTACTCACAAGGTAAGGTCCGGCGAGACTCTTGGTGGAATCGCAGGTCGTTACGGGGTCAGCCTTTCGAATCTAAGAGCCTGGAATGGAGTAAAGAGTAAAATCAATGTCGGCCAACGCCTCAGAATTTATACAAAGGGTGGAGGAACTCGCAGTGTAGCCGCCGCCTCCGATGATACTCCGGTGAAAACAACATCGTCGGGAGGGTACTTGATGTATACAATACGAAAAGGCGATACCCTTTATGAGATATCGCGCAAATTCGACGGTGTAAGCGTAGATGAGCTGATGAAACTGAACGGCCTTACAAAAAGCAGTAAGATAATGCCGGGCAATAAGATCAAAATCAGGCCGGTAAGCTAATTAAAATCTTATAGCGAACTGCATTTTAAGTTCGTGTCGGGAGGGGCCCTCAGCAAGAGTGAGCCCCTCTCCTGTTTTATCTCTGTCGGTGTATGAAGTACAGGAGTACTTCACCTTAACTGTAAGCGATGGGAAAGGGCGGGTACTTATGAAGAGATATGCCCTCCAGCCGGCACCATAATTTAGCATGGAGTAGAGTGAAGTTATATCGCTCTCGGATGTATATATTCTGTTGTCCCAACTGTTAGCAGCGAATCGTCCAACTCTCCCTCTGAGAGTAAAATTTCCGTTACTTCCTGTGAGAGTGCCCTCCTGAAATATTGAGA
>JAFIHK010000067.1 GCA_017848635.1 Bacteroidales bacterium
CGACTATCATCCGGTATTTAAAAAAGAGAGTGTTCTTCCGGTTAACTCTGTGTGGAGATACAGTTCGGTTCTTCCACTTGACAATCTTGAGAATGCTGTGTCGTTTAACGAGGGGATGACCCCTCTTACGGACCTTAATGTATCCGGTGTGAAGATGTTGGCAAAACTTGACTATATGATGCCATCGGGCTCTTTCAAAGACAGGGGGGCTTCACTTATGATAAGCCGATGTAAGGAGCTTGGGATTGAGGAGATAGTTGAGGACTCTTCGGGTAATTCTGCCTGTGCCATTTCGGCTTACTGCGCAAGGGCCGGGATTAAGGCAAACATATATATGCCGGCCGGTAACTCTTCGGCAAAATCGGTCCAGGCAAAAGCCTATGGGGCAGATCTGCACTTAATTCCCGGGAACAGAATAGATGTGGCCGACGCAGCAGTTGCAGCCGCAGAAAACACCTACTATGCCGCTCATGCGTGGAACCCCTATTTCCTGCATGGGACAAAGACCGGAATATATGAGATTGTAGAGCAATTGGGTTGGAGCGCACCTGACTATCTGTTTATCCCTGTGGGAAGCGGTTCGCAGATTATCGGCGCATATCTCGGTATTCAGGAGATGATTGCATCGGGGATCATTAAAAGCACTCCGAGACTTATGGCTGTTCAGAGCGACAAATGCTCTCCTCTTAAAGATTTTATTGAGGGAAGAGAGACTGTTATAACTCCTGGAAATCCAACCATTGCCGAGGGAATATCAATCCATAAACCAGTAAGATTGAGGCAGATAATTGAGGTTGTTCGGAAGAGCGGCGGCGATTTTATAACCGTAAGCGACGAAGAGATAATTGAGTCCCAAAAGCTATGCAGCAGAGAGGGGATTTATATAGAGCCTACATCTGCAAGTGCGGTTGCCGCAGCTGTACAGTGTGCTCCTCGCTTCCGGAAAGAGGACAAAGTTGTTGTTTCGCTAACCGGAAGCGGGCTAAAGAGCACATCCGCAATAGAAAAGTTAATTAGTTAAAGTTGTATCGGAACCCGGATTATTCAGGAGGTCCTGAACAATTTTAGTTACACTTCGAAAATCGATCTTTCCGGAGCTCATCATCGGAAGATCTCTCATAACGATAAAATGACGGGGCAGTGCTATATTCGGTAGTTCACTGCCCATCTTTTTGAGCAGATCCTGTTTATCTACCTCAATTGTTACAGTTGCTACAATTGCGGCACCCTTCTTCTCATCGCTCACATCTACCACACAACAGGAAACCCCCAGCGGGAGATATTTTTCAAGGGTGTTTTCCACCTTTACCAGTGATACCATCTCACCGCCAATCTTTACGAATCTTTTGAAACGTCCGGCATGCCAGAGGAAGCCATCATTATCAAAGTAGCCCATATCGCCTGTGTTGTACCAGCCATCCTTTACAGCTTCGGCTGTAAGTTCAGGATCATTGTAGTACCCCTTCATGACAAGATCTCCCTTTACCATTATTTTGCCTGTCTCCATGGGTTTGCACTCCTCTCCTGTCTCAAAATTCTCGATTTTTACCTTTACATTAGGAATCACTTTGCCTGTACTTCCAGGTCTGTTAAACCTATGAGAATTTACAGATATCACAGGTGATGTTTCGGTGGCACCGTAACCCTCAAGCAGCACAACACCGTGTTTTTTAAGAAATCCCTCTCTGAGAGAATCGGGACATTTATCTGCACCCGAAACCATAATTCTTACACTGCTGAAGTCGCCCGGTTCCGATTTGTGGAGATATCCCCAGAAAAAACTAGGGGTGCCAACCATTATTGTAGGGCGATGCTCTCTGGCTATATTGCAGATTGTTTGAAAATCGAGCGGGTTGGAGTAACACACCATTGTGAGTCCATAAGTTAGCGGAACCCAGAGATTTACAGTTAGTCCGAAAACGTGGAAAAATACAAGATTGGCAAGGAGCACATCGCTGTTGGATAGGTCGATGTAGTCACCAAAACTCTCAATATTTGAACCGATGTTTTTATGCGACAACTGCACTGCTTTGGGATCCTTTTCGCTACCACTGGTAAACAGGATTGCTGCAGTGTCATCGGAGGATCCTTTGTGAACCAGATTTTTTAGAATAGGCAGAGGGAGTTTAGACTTAAGTGCGGCAGATATTTTATCGGAGGTTGTTACACTCTCCATGATATCTTCAATCATAACCATACCCTCGACAACCGGGCAATTTATTTTCTCCAACAGTGCTCTCGAGGTTATAACAGTTTTAAAGCTACATTTGCTCTGAGCATACTTCACATTCCCTTCGGCACCTGTAGAGTAATTTATCATGACAGGCGTCCTGCCGCTCATAAGTGCGGCTACGGTTGCCAGTGCGCACCCTGCACTTGTTGGAATCATTATCCCTATGAAACCCTCGTCATAAATTCTGAACTTATTGGAGAGTATTAACGAACCAATAAGGGCCGTGGAGTAGTCGACAGTTTTATTTGTGGTTTTATCGATGATGGCTGTTTTTTTACCGTTTTTCTTAGCCATCTCTATAAATCGCTGGTGTAAAATCATCGTGTGTTAATATTGTTTCTTATACGGGCGACAAATATAATCATAAAATTGAGGTAATTACAAATATGAGTGTAAATATGCCCGGTATAAACTTTGATTTTGTTGAAATATTGGCACTTATGATTTTCTGAAAAGCCCGACTAAACTTATCGCCTTTTCATGCGTCAAATGTGTGAGAAATTAAATTTATTAAAAATTACTATGAAGAAAACATTAAGCTACATTATTGCAATTGCATTAACACTCAGTTTTTCTGCCGCTTATGCACAGACTGCAACCGAAGTAAGTCACGAAATTTCAAGCTCTGTTCCTGAGCTAAGCTCCATGCATAAAGTTATTCAACCAATGTGGCACAAGGCATACCCTGCTAAAGATATCGCTACTTTGAAGGCATATGTTCCCCAAATTAAGGAGTATATGGCAGCGATTAACTCTGCAAAGCTTTCAGGAATCCTGAGAGAGAAGGAGAGTGCATGGAAAAGCGAACTGGTAAAATTCAACAAAACAGCCGATGCTTACTACAAAGCAGCCGCTGGTAGCGACGACAACGCAATGCTTGTTGCTGCCGAAGATTTCCACAAGGCTTATGAAGCAATGAACAGAGTTGTAAGACCATTCGTTAAAGAGATGGATGAGTTCCACAAAACTCTTTATGTAATCTATCATAAATCACTTCCCGAGAAGAAGTATGGAGAGATTGCTAAAGTGATGGAAACATTCGCAGCTCAGGCAGATGCAATTACAAAATATCCTCAGGAGAAACTCGAAAAGAGACTTAAGGATAAGACTCCAAAATACTATACAGTATCAAACGAGTTGAAAACAGCTGTTGCTGATATGGCTTCAGCAATGAAGGGTAATAATGATAAGAAGAAGGATGCAGCAATCGAAAATGTTCACAAGTACTACCAAAGACTTGAAGCTATTTTCGAATAACAACTAACGATGTAGGGTTTATTTCACTACAGGAACCGGCCGGATTAATTCAGCCGGTTCTTTTTATTATTAACCTTTAAGAATATTGGAAAGAGCACCATCGAGAACCGGATATCGGAAATTGTATCCGGCACATCTTATCTTTTCGTTTGATACCCTGCTCCCCTCGGTTAACATGAGAGCCATCTCTCCAAGTACAAGTTTCAGAATGAATGGAGGAACAGGTGGCAGGTATAATTTGCGATTCATACTCCTCGAAAGGGTGTTGTAAAATTCTTTCATTGTAACCTGTTCATCGGCAACGGCATTATATGCCCCCTCCATCTCCGGATCTGCGACTGCTTTTTTGTAGATTCCCGTAAGATCATCAATATGGATCCAAGGTATGTATTGAGTTCCCGGACCGGGAGCAGCTGCAGCAAAATATTTTACAGGAAGAGCCATTTTTGGCAGAGCTCCTCCCTTGCTGCTGAGGACAATTCCGGTTCTAATACAAACCACTCTGCATCCAAGCTCCTTAAAACGTAATGCACTCTCTTCCCATCTCACACATGTTTCAGCCAGAAAATCTCCGGATGGCTCAGAGCTCTCGTCGAAGATTTTGTCGGTTCTAATAGCTCCGTAATACCCTGTAGCAGATGCAGATATAAAGAGCTCTGGGTGTGTGCCCTCAAGTTTTAACCTCTCACGAAGGAAATCTGCACTCTTTACTCTGCTTTCTACTATCTCTCTTTTCCCCTCTCTGCTCCATCGAACACCCGAGATGTTCACACCGGCAAGGTGAATAATAATATCTACACCCTTTAGAGCTTCAGGGTCAATATGAGAGTTTTCCGGGTCCCAGTGGTAGCTTTTGATCGCTCCTCCACGACTCTCTCCTCGTGTTAGGAGTGAGACGCTATAGCCTGAATTTGAAAGCTCCTTTGCAAGGCTCCGGCCAATAAAACCGGTACCGCCGGTAATCAATACATTTTTCATAATTAGAATTCTACGGATATCCCGATTGTGGGTAAAATAGTTCCGCTGCTGTTCTTTATCCTCTTCATCAAATAACGCTGCTCACCGGCCGGAGCCCCGGGATTTTCAACTGTTCCTGTACTGAGTAAAATATCTGGAAATATACTCTCCCTGTTCAGCGCATTCTGAATATCGATATAGAATTTGAGTGCAAACCTCTCCCGGTAGATATCCTTGTCTATTCTTATATCGAGTTGACTGAAAGCAGGTAATCTTCCTGTATTATGAATAGAATAGTCGTAATATGCTCTACCGGATGCGTTCCAAGCCTCCACAAGAGAGGATTTATCCTCATCATAGGGTGTGTAGGGTGATCCTCCAGAGAATCGGTATTTTATACCTGCATAAAAGTTGCCGGGTAAGCGATATCCCGCTGCAAATGAGAGTAGAAAACGGTTGTCCCAGGTTTGGGCTCTCCATCCATCCTCTCCGTATCTTTTGTATAAAGACCTGTAAAGAGTAGAGGTACCGTTAAAGTTAAATTTATCGCCAATATATAATCTGGCAGATAGTTCAGCACCATATGATTTCCCATCCATATCGGATGCTACAGCCTCATTCCCCGAAGATCCGTAAACAGTACTCTTGCTAAGTAGTGGAATATTGTCATTCAAAGATCTCAGAATATTCGCGTACTTTTTGTAAAAACCCTCAAGGGTTATCTGCAGAGATGATCCCTTTTTGTATTCAACTCCGGCAACCAGGTGATCGGCTCTGGTATATTTCACTCCTCTGCTTACGAGCTCTCCGGAGTTATCGGCATAACCGAGGACTGTGTATGCCGGGAGTTGGTAAAATCTTCCTGCAGATGCGCTGATAAATGTGTTTTTGAAGAGCTGGTATGAGGCAGAGAGTCTCGGAGAGATCCTCTCCAGTGGATTCCTCATTTGTGGCGAGTAGTCGCTGCCATCGGCCCTCAATCCAAAAGTGACCGAAACCTTTTCATTTGCAGATGTGTAGTTGCCGGATGCAAAAAGGTTGTATTTAGTCAATGAGAGAGAGGTGTTGTAGTCTACTGTAACAGGGTTTTCAACAAAGATTTTCTGGAAGGTCTCATTTCGATAATGCGGAAACTCCGAACCGGCACCTGCTACAAATCTGAACTCCTGAATATTTATAATCTTCTCTACCCTTAATTTAAGCTCACTCTCGGAAGAGCGATATTTTAAGGTTAGCATCTGCGGATCATTATTCTGGTTATTAAGGTACTTTGTATTGTTGTTTCTGAGAAAACTGTTGCTGGCAATGAAGTTCCAGTAACCCGTATTGTCGTAATACCTGTAAACGGCTCCAATTGTATAAACATCCTGTTTAATAACCGGGAGATATGAGAGGATATACTCATTTCTCTCAAAGCCTCCGGTATCTTCATTAAGAGACATATTGTCCAGCGCTCCCAACCCAATAAGAGATAACTCATGCCGTTTATCAAAGCGGTGTTTTATTTTGAACTGAAGATCTGTAAATGTTGGAAGAAGAGGAAGCTTGAGCGCCTTAAAAAGGAATTGCAGATATGATACCCTTGCCGAGAGAATATATGTTGTATTGTCTGAAAATCTTCCCCCTGCATTGAGCCCGGCCTCATATGCACCTATTGTAAATTTATAGCTGTTTTTTGACAGATCGCCATCTTTTAATCTTATATCCAGTACAGAACTTAATGCATTTCCCCGGTTAACAGGAAAGGAGCCAGCATAAAAATCGGCATCTCTCACAAGGGCTGCATCGATTATTCCTACTACTCCTCCGGTTGATCCCTGAGTGCTGAAGTGGTTTATTGTAGGGATTTCAATCCCGTCAAGGTAGAACCTGTTCTCGGAGGGAGCGCCACCTCTCACGATAATATCGTTCCTCTCACTATCCCCATTGACTGTAGCTACGCCAGGGAACGAGTTTATTACTTTAGAAATATCTCTGTTTGCACCTGGGTTTCTTTCTATCTCCTGAATAGTTATACTCTTTTGCGAAAGTGGACTCTCCTTTACTCTTCTGAATGGATCTGCTTTAGGTTTAACTGTGATTTCGCTCAATCTTAAACTCTCCTCTTCAAGTTCAATATTTACGACCTCGCCATTCACAGTAAGCATAAATTCGAATGAGAGGAACTCTCTGTAACCGAGCAGAGATGCCTTAAGACGGTGCATTCCTCCAGTAATATCTTTAAGCTCAAACCGACCGGCAGAGTCGGTCAATATATATTTATTTGAATTGTATACCGAAACAACAACCGATGTCAGAGGCTCCCTGGTCAATTTGTCTATCACCACCCCCTTTATGGAGTAACCTTTTCCCGTTTGTGCATGAATTGACTCAGCTGTAATAATGACTAACAGAATAAGAAATATACGTTTCATTTTATCGAGTTTTACCGATATAAACATACAAATATGCATTTTGTTGATAGATTTTCAACAAGCTTTGATTTATAATTATTTTGCTATATTTGAGTAAGAAACCAGCTTTATATGGATCAATACAAAAGGTTATCATTTTTAATAAGCAGGAAAATTACATCCTCATACAGCACCTCATTTTCACTTGCCACAAAAATGTTTGACAAGAGAACAGCTTTTGCAATATACAGCATATACGGATTTGTCAGAATAGCCGATGAGATTGTTGATACTTTCCACGGTTTCGACAAAGAGCATCTTCTCAATAAATTCGAGGGTGACTGTTTTGAAGCGATATCGTTAGGAATAAGTACCAATCCTGTGCTTAACTCATTTCAGAGTACTGTGAGAGAGTTCAATATATCGGATGACCTCATCAAATCATTTATTGAGAGCATGAGATATGATCTTACCTGTAATAATTACACAGGGGGCGGGCAGATAGAGAGTTACATATACGGATCGGCAGAGGTCGTCGGATTGATGTGCCTCAGTGTTTTTTGCAATGGGGATGACAAAATGTATGAAAGACTCAAAAATCCTGCAATGAAACTCGGGTCGGCTTTTCAAAAGGTTAATTTCCTGAGGGATCTGCAATATGATAATCAGGTTCTGGGACGAATATACCTTGCTGACTCAAGTGCAGAAGAGTTTGATGAAGTGCAAAAAAGGGCGATTGTAATCGATATTGAAAAGGAGTTCGACGAGGCTCTCAAAGGAATACATGAATTACCTGGAAGGGCAAAACTCGCTGTTTTTATTGCATACAGCTATTACAGAATCCTATTGAACAAGATCAGCTCTTCACCTGTTTATGTTCTCAAAAATCGCAGATTGAGCGTAAGCGACGGCAGAAAGATATATCTGCTCGCAAAATCTGTGATCTATTACAAACTTAAACTTATATGATTGAGGTTATACTTGTCGATGAGAATAACAGAGAGGTAGGCAGTATGGAGAAGATGGAGGCTCATATTAAAGGGGAGCTTCACAGAGCCGTCTCAGTTTTTATTATTAATTCGAAAGGGGAGTGGCTTTTGCAGCGCAGAGCCTATGAGAAATATCACTCTCCCTGCCTGTGGACCAATACCTGTTGCAGCCATCCGTTTCCCGGTGAGAGCGCAGAGAGTGCTGCGGCAAGGCGATTAGTCGAAGAGATGGGCATTAAGTGTTCGCTTAAAGAGCTATTTCATTTTATTTACAAGGAGGAGTTGGACAACAATCTTACCGAACACGAACTGGATTTCGTTTTTGTAGGTGTTTCCGACCATATACCAAACCCGGACTCATCGGAGGTTGACTCATGGAAATATGTAAGTTTTGATTGGTTGGAAAATGACTTTAATCAATATCCGGAGAGCTATACGGTATGGTTCGGGAAAATTTTCAGGAGGGTGAATGAGATCATTTCACAATCTCTTTTTTCTCCAGCTCCCGGCACAGTTCGGGATACCACTTTTTAAGATAATCGATGTGAGGCCTGATATCTTCAATGTTGTCGGTAGTCTTTGCAAGAGTATTGATCTGTGAGAGGTTTTCAATTGCTTTTACCGATGCTATGAGGCTTATGCTCGATTTCATTTTGTGTGAGATTGTGCCGAGTTTTAAAAAGTTCCTTGTCTTGTATGACTTTAATATCTCTTTGTAATATTTAGGGGTTACCTCCAGAAACTTTGCTATAATATTTCTTATCGCATTTATATCATTTCCAAGAGAGTCATAAATTTTGTTCCAATCGGCGATTCCGTCGTTATTGCTATTGATATGCCTTATATTCTTCTTGAAAAAGATGGGTTCCATATTCAGGCAGAGAGCGATCTTCTCAAGGAAGCCTGCGGGAGTTCCCGGTTTTTGCAGATAGTCGTTGCAACCGCATAATATAGCCTCCTCTTTGATCTCGTCACAAATGTTTGAAGAGAAAGCGATAATAGGGATGTCCAGCCTTAGCTCATTCCTGATGATTCTTACGGCCGAAAACCCATCCATTACAGGCATTTCGACATCCATTATGATAACATTGTAGTTGTGGCTGTTAATCTTTTCCAGAGCCTTTTTGCCGTTTTCGGCGATATCTACCATTGCTCCCCATTTCAAAAGCATATTGGATATATACAGTTGACTAAATGAGTCGTCATCGGCAAAAAGAATCCGTTTCCCTTTAAGAATATCCGACAGAGAGTCACTGTCGAACTCGAAGTGATCTATAGCCTCTTCGGGATTTCCCTTTTTCAATGTAAACTCAAATTTTGTTCCTGATCCAAGCTTGCTGTATACATCTATGCTTCCGCCATTATTCTCGATAGACTCTTTGCACAGGGCCAGTCCAAGGCCGGTTCCCTTTTCGTTATCGGTCCCGTATGTGGATGAGAAGATCTTGGAGTCGTAGAAATTATTGATCATCTCCTCGGTCATTCCAATACCGTTGTCTTCAATTTCAACAACTATCTGCCCTCTCTCCTCCCTGGCCACAATGGAGATATTCCCCCCAGCCGGAGTATATTTGAGAGCGTTGTTGAGAAGGTTTCTCAATACAAGCTTAATTGAGTTAACATCGGCATCGGCGTATGTATCCCTTGGCACCGATGTGCTTAGTGATATGGATTTTACCTCTGCAGTAGATGCATAGAGCTCGGTAATCTCGTCCACAATCTGGTTGAGAGAGAAGTTTGAAGGATTGAGTTTTAGACTTTTTGACTGAAGTCTCGCCCAGCTTAACAGATTATCCAAAAGCTCGGTTGTGTGGGTTATAGATTTCTTAATATCTTTTAAAAGAGCCTGATTATTCTCTTTTCTGTCTCTTGAATCGACATACATATCGAGCATCGGGATAAGACTCATAACAGGCCCTCTAAGGTCATGCGCAATAATCGAGAAGAGCTTGTCCCTGGTCTTCAGATTGCTCTTTAGCATCTCCTCGGCGTTTTTCTGTTCGGTTATGTCGAGGTGTATACCCATTATCTTATCGGGTATATTTGAATTTTCTCTCATAACGACACTGCCTCTCTGCAATATCCACTTCCACTCACCCGAACTCGCCTTTATTCTGATTAAAGTTTCAAAATCACTTATCTCTCTATTGATGCACTTCTTGAAAATATCTGCCTGTAACTCATAATCCTCCGGATGGACTATGCTCTTCCAGAAGGATACAGAGTTGTTTGAAATTTCTGAATTATTGTACCCCAACATTTTAGCTCCGCTCTCATTATACTTGACACGCTTGCTTTTTATGTCAACCTCCCAGTGCCCCTCTCTTGCAATTTCGATAAAATGATTTAGGATAATTGTGCTGTTTTTCAGCTTGTTTAATATGATATGTCTCTCTATTGCCCTGCTGATACTGTCCGAAATCAGACGGAACAGTTTTAACTCCTCTTCGGGAAAAACCCGCTCCTCTTTTGTGTTCATTAATCCGAGCAATCCCACCTTCTTGTTCTCACTTATTACAGGGGTAGCTATCAGCTGGCTTATACCCTCTATATTCCGGTAGGTAATAAGATTATAATCTCTGTTC